>NZ_JAMOKQ010000004.1:0-230706 GCF_023656805.1 Bifidobacterium sp. M3-N-101 | reverse complement strand
GGCACCATTTCCACACGGTCTGCGGATGCAATCCTTCCAGTCTGGCCCATTCCTTTACCAACATGAGATTTATTATAACATAGGATTACTTAAGAAAACAAAACAGTTCAGTAACAGGCAACAACCCCACTCGCCAGATTCGTCCGCGAAGATGCTCAATTCTCTCAAATGGGCTCCTGACAACATTGGAGGAAAAGGAATGCCGGGGGAATACCCCCGGCGACTTGGAGCCTCGCCCTTGCGGGCCAAAGCACTGTTTATTATGCCAAAATACGTGACGACTCGCAACATCCTCATGAATGTTGTTACTGAATTTGATAGAAATAGCAGATGCAGATTCAAACCTAGTCGTTGTAGAGCATTATTGTATAAAGATGTCGCTCATACACTATCAAGAGAATCCGGAACCTTTTTGAATTCATATGCTCGACACGCAATGTATCCAGCGTCGTTTATAATAATTCCTTGTGCCTTAATGGCGTATCGGGCTATAGCGCAGTTTGGTAGCGCGCCTGCTTTGGGAGCAGGATGTCGTGGGTTCAAATCCCGCTAGCCCGACAAACAAAAGAAGCCTGGAATCTCAACGATTCTGGGCTTCTTCTTTTATCCGGCCGCTAAACGATTTATCCGATTTTATCCGATGACCGTAGAACCTATATGGCCTTGCGGCCTAAGGGACTTTTGTGATGTTGGGACCCCACCTGCTAGTCAGTTCGATTCCATGCGACATCGATTTCCGCTTCCCAATCTCAAATGACACCAAAATACCTGCAACGCATTCCGGGATATCCAGACGTCGTACGGCAGTTTCGACGACTATATTTGGCGGTTCACCGGCCGTCATGTCATCTACGAGACAGGCATGACTACATCCCCTCTGTCCGACGCCATCGCAGTGGATCTCAAGACGTACGGCATGCGATTCATCGGCACCACCATCGTCTACGCCTATCTGCAATCCATCGGCGTCATCAATGCACATGAGCCTGGATGCTTCCTGCACCGGGAAAGATGACCTGTGCCGGATTCATAAGGTCGCTCGGGCAGAATCTCTCCGAGAGGAACCAGTGCTTCTAGTTATTTTGCTTATCGAGTTCTTGGTAGCGCTCTTTGACCACGGTGAGGATTCTGGCAGATTGTTTGCGCTACTGCGCGGTGAGCGCTTCGAGCAGTTCGCCGAAAGTCAACCCACCTTCACTACCGGATGACGGATGACGGTTTTGAGGTTTTCCGGTTTTGCTCGGCGCGGATCGGATATGTAGATTTCGTGATGTCGTCGGGCGTCGGAGAGGTCGAGCTCGTAGCCTTGCGAGCGCGCGTAGTCATCCAGAATCGCCACGGTTGCGGGCTCGTCGTCGTACGGGCCCTTGTGCATGACCTGCGCGACCACGCCTTCATCGAAATCGAAGAGATATGCGCGATTGACGTCGGATTCCAGATGTTTGGCGGCAAACGATGCCTTGGCCCACGCAAAGACCTTATCGGTCACGAATTCCGGCAGACGAATCATCGAAGTCCAATGGAAGTCGGCTTTGTGCGCGTAATCGACGCCGGACACACCCTCCCCCATGCTCCATAAGCCCTCCAGCGGAGGCACGGTGTAGTCGAAGTACCCGTCGATATGCTCGGCCGGGTTCTTTGACTTCTTGCTCATTTTGACGGTGAACGAAATGCCGTAAAGCAGTTGCATCGCCTTGGCATAATCGCCGCCTTCTTCATTCGGGTCGCCCACACCGTCCACCGCGACGAACCGCATCGCCGGTACCATGACGATGGCCGGCATGGTCTTCGGCTGATACAGGTCCTTATACTCCTTCTTATAATCGAACGCCATCGCTCATTCCCCTTCCGCCACCGCATCGATCTCGTCCTGATGCCGCCACCGCTTGAGGTTTGGCAGCAGCGCCGACATGCAATCCTCGGCCTGTTCGACGCTGATATGGCAGGATTCCGCCATCATCGGCGCACACGCGGCGATCAATTCATCGCTATTGGCATAGTCCTGAAGAAAAACGCCGTCGTCATAGCAGTAGTTGCAATAATCTCCGCTTCGCGTTCCATCCGGTTCGGTGCCATGGTCTTCCGGGCGATAGAACGGCATGGCGCAACTTTGGCAAAAACCGTTGTCCGGCATCTCCATAAGCCTCGCCATCGGCACCTCAAAACGGGTGCTGATAAGCCGAATCATGTCGATGCTCGGCTCTGCCGTTCCCTTCTCCCAGCGGGAAAGCGCCTGTTGGGTGACGAACAGCTCGTGCGCGAACTGCGACTGCGTAAGACCTCGCTCCTCGCGCACGACTTTGATAACCTGACCGATCGACATGACTACCTCCCGACATCGGAAAACGATTCGAGCGCCTCGCTGTGCGCTTGCTGATTCCAGTCTAAGGGCATGGCCCGTTCGCCAAGCGCGGGTACAACAAACCGTTGTTCGTGCTTGCATCCCGGAGGAAGAAACGGCTCGGTCGAACCTATTTCCTCTCCGCACCCTTCAGTTCTCCCGGTTCCTCTGACTCCTTTGCAAGCGCGGCGGACGGGATAAGCACGCTCACGTATGGGGTTGCGCCGGATAGGACGTTGTCGTAGAAGCGCTGTTTGGCGTCGATGAAGTCGATGGAATCCTGGATTTCCGCAAGCTGTTCGACCAGCCGCGCCCGCTTGTCGGCAAGCATCCGCTTGCGCTCGGGGATGCTCGGCTCGTGGAGGAGAGTAAGGGGCGCGAGTAGGGGTTCGCGGCTTTGCTGCGGTCTCTCCCTCACCCGGCTACACCGGGAGCTCCCTCGTCAGAGGGAGCTTGACTTCGGTCTGGTTATAGGCCCATGGGCTTCTTGGGCTTTTTGGCGCTCATGAGCATGAGGAAGCTGCGGGACTGGGCGGTGATTATGAAGCCCGCCTCATAGCTCAGTTCCGGCCCATTCGGGTTGTGCGTATCCACGACCAGCTGCCACTTACGGCCGTAACGCTCATCCGGCAGAGTGAACATGATCGGCTCGTAATGCGCGTTGAAGATCAGGATGAAGTCGTTGTCGACCATCCGGTTGCCATACCAGTCGACCTCGGGAATATCCGATCCGTTCAGGTAGATCATCATGGAGAACGCATGGGTGTTCTGCCAATCGTCCATATCCATGATGGAACCGGTGTGGTCAAACCATTCGACCTGCGGAATCGTGTTGGAGTCGTCGCCCGGTTCGCGGCCGGTGAAGAAACGACGACGGTGCAGCACCGGATGTTCCAAACGCAAATGAATGAGCTTGGAGACGAACGCAAGAAGCTCTTCCTGGTTCTTGTCGAGATTCCAATCGGTCCACGAAATCTCATTATCCTGGCAGTACGCGTTATTGTTGCCCTGCTGGGTGCGGGCCACTTCGTCGCCACCGCAGATCATCGGAATGCCTTGGCTTAGCAGCAGAGTGGAGAACATGTTACGCATCTGACGCTGGCGCAATTCGTTGACGTCGCGAATGTTGGTGGGGCCTTCCACACCGCAGTTCCAGGAACGATTGTTGCTCTCACCGTCCCGGTTGCCTTCACCATTGGCTTCATTGTGCTTCTCGTTGTAGCTGACCAGATCGTTCATCGTGAAGCCGTCATGCGCGGTGATGAAGTTCACGGATGCCACCGGTCGGCGGCCATTGACCTGATACAGGTCGGAGCTGCCCATCAGGCGAGAAGCAAATTCAGGCAAAGTGGACGGTTGCGAGCGCCAGAAGTCGCGCACGGTATCGCGGTAGCGACCGTTCCACTCGGACCAGCTGGACGGGAAGCCACCCACCTGATAGCCACCTGAGCCCAAATCCCATGGCTCGGCGATCAGCTTGACGCGCGAGATGATCGGATCCTGTTCCACGATGTCGAAGAACGCGGACAGCTTGTCGACCTCCTGGAACTGGCGAGCCAGCGTGGCGGCCAGATCGAAGCGGAAGCCGTCAACATGCATTTCGGTGACCCAGTAGCGCAGCGAATCGGTGATCAGCTGCAGGGCATGCGGCGAGCGCATAAGCAGTGAGTTTCCGGTGCCGGTGGTGTCGAAGTAGTGCTGCTGATCACCTTCCACCAGTCGGTAGTAGGAGGCGTTGTCGATACCCTTGAAGCTCAGAGTGGGGCCCATATGGTTGCCCTCGGCGGTGTGGTTGTACACCACGTCAAGAATGACCTCCATGCCGGCATGATGATATGCCTTGACCATGGCCTTGAACTCGTTGACCTGTTCGCCGCGTTCCCCGGAAGAGGAATAGGCGTTGTGAGGTGCGAAGAAGCCGATGGTGTTGTATCCCCAGTAGTTCGACAGACCCTTTTCCTGCAGGAAGGAGTCGTTGACGAACTGGTGAATCGGCATCAGTTCAATGGCGGTGACGCCAAGCTTTTTCAAATATTCGATGACGCTCGGATGAGCCAGACCCGCGTAGGTGCCGCGGATATCCGGCGGCACATCCATGTTGAGGTTGGTCATGCCGCGCACATGCGCCTCATAAATCACCGAATCATGGTACGGAATATACGGATGCTGATCATTGCCCCAATCGAAGTAGGGGTTGATGACCGCGGACTTCATGGTGTGAGCCGCCGAGTCGAGGTCGTTCATCGCCGTGTTGTCGTCCGGACTCTTGAACCAGTACGAGAACAGGCTTTCGTCGCCGTCGATATTGCCTTCGATGGCCTTGGCATATGGGTCGAGCAACAGCTTGTTAGGATTGCACCGCAGACCGTTCGCCGGGTCGTACGGCCCGTAGACGCGGTAACCATAACGCTGCCCGGGCTGCAGTCCGGGAATATAGTTATGCCATACGTAGGAGTTCTGCTCGGTCATCTCGACACGCGTCTCCGCATCATCTTCGTCGAACAGACACAACTCCACCTTTTGCGCAACCTGCGAGTACAACGCGAAATTCACACCGGCGCCGTCATAGCTGGCACCCAGCGGATACATTGATCCTGGTCTGATCTGCATACTCTTCAGTATCCCACTTTCTTGTGTTACCGATGTTCGGGCACGGTGAACGTCAGGAGAATAACGTCGGCTTGTCTTTGTCGGAATTCTTGGCGAGGAGCCTGCGCAGCGCCTCGTGCTGGATGGCGATCATTGAATTGGAGGAGGTGATGCGCGTGGCGGCCAGATCGCTCCATGGAATCCATGCGGACTCCACATGCTCATCCGGGTCGAAATGCCGTGGCTCATGTTTGAACGGACCGAGATGCAGCACCATGATGTGAGCCAACTCGTCGGTCATGCCCTCAGAGGAATAGAAGTCACCGACATAGTCGACACCCATGGCATCACAGTCAGGAACCACTCCGGTTTCCTCACCCAATTCACGCAATGCGGCGTCAAGCACATCCTCGCCCTCGTCCATAAGACCCGCGGGCAGCCCATAGGCGAACATGTCCGAACCAGCACGATATTCACGTTCGATAAGGTATCGGTCATTGGACATGTCATGCACGAGCATTACTACGCAAGGTGCATGGCGCAACACCTGACGGCTGATTTCATGTTCTTCGCCGCCTTTGTCGGTCAATGCAATACGCATATCGTCCACATGGAAGATGCGGCCGGTATACACGGTTTCACTGCTCACCACCTTGGCGGGCACATCCATGTCGATACCGTCAGAAGTAGCGTTCAGCTTATGGTCAAGCCGGCGCTCGAGTTGTTCCCGCTTGCTTTCGCCAAACATGCTTCTCCTTCGCAAACGTTTTCAATACCCTACTGTAGTGGCTCAGTCTTGACGGGAGATGATGGACAGCGTCCATGGGTCAGTCGTGTCGCGGAACCATTCGACCTCGGGACGAGAACCTGTCGCCCGTTCGACGGCAACAGGCACATCCTCAAGCGCATAATTGAACCACATGGATTCGATGGCAGCATGCGGTGTGTTGATGAAATAAGGACGCACATGCCCATCACCGCTCTCCCCCTGCCCGAGGACAATGCCTTGACCGCGCATTCGTGCCTCGTAACGCGCCTGTTCAATGGCATCAGTCACCGGATGATGCCGTAAATCGCTGGTCACGTATACATCCGCGCCTGTCGCGCGCACTTCATTGAACAAGGAATCACCGGAGCCTGGCAAGATGGCTATACGCCGCACCAGAGCCTCTGGATCGCCGCACATCTGGATACCGAGGGCAGTGACCATGCCATGGTCACTCACCTCATCGAATACGCGCTGAGCAAAATCCTTGAGCGTGATTGGCTCCGGCAAACGACCCACACGTCCAAGCCCGACCGGATGCGCGGCCGCCGTATCTTCGATGGGTACAAGCGGTTGCGAGCCAACAAGCCCGAAATAATCGGCTGCGGCCTGTCCCACGCCGCGGTATGCGGCATCGGCATTCGTATGTCCCACCCATAATCCACAACCGTGCTGGTACAGGCGACGGACAATATCGCCGCGGAAACCAAGTCCGCTGGCCTCATGCACGGATCGGAAGAATAACGGATGATGGGTGACGAGTAGGTCGGCGCCGGTGGCAACGGCCTTATCCACTATGGCCGAGGTCGGGTCGGCCGCGAAGACAATCCGATTCACCCCATGGTTTAGATCGCCCACAATCAGGCCCGGCTCATCCCATTCCTCGGCGTAACGCAACGGATACAGGGTCTCGAGAACGTCGATAACTTGCTTGAGATTCGGCATAGGTCTCATTGTAGTGGAGATGACAGCGATTGCGGTTTGCGGGCACCCTTCATCAAATTTCCGCAGTCCGCTACGGTAATGGTTGCCCTCGGTGGGAGGGCAACTCATACTGCGCGGCAAAAGAAACCGGCAACGAATCAGTGGGCGGCGAGCTGCCAGTCCGATCCGATACCGCAGGACACATCCAGCGGTACGGCAAGATCGACGGCATGTTCCATGGCATTGCGAATCAGCTCGGTGACCTGCTCGCTTTCGCCCGGAGCAATCTCCACCACAAGTTCATCGTGAATCTGCAGGATAATGCGGCTCTTCACACCGGCCTCGTCCAGAGCCTGCCCGGCACGAATCATCGCGATTTTCATGATGTCTGCGGCGGAACCCTGAATCGGCGCGTTCAGCGCTGCGCGTTCGGCGGCGTCACGCGCCATGCGGTTCGTGGAACGCAGCGCCGGAAAATAGCGCCGACGGCCGAAAATCGTTTCGGTATAGCCTTTCTCGCGGGCAGTCGATACCAATGATTCAAGGTAGTCGTGTACCTTGCCGAAGGTGTCGAAATACCGGTTTTTCAGGGCCTCGGCTTCACGCTGCGCAATGTTGAGCTGCTGAGCCAATCCGTAGGTGCTCAATCCGTAGGCAAGGCCATAGCTCATGGCTTTTACATGGCTGCGCTGGTCACCGGTAATCTGATCCACCGGCACGCCATAGACCATCGAGGCCACATATTTATGGAAGTCCGCACCGGAGCGGAATGCCTCGATCAGAGCCTCATCGCCAGACAAATCGGCCATAATACGCAATTCGACCTGCGAATAGTCGCAGCTCATCAGCGCCTCATAGCCTTCTCCCGGCACAAACACACTACGAATCTCACGTCCGACCGCATTACGGTTGGGAATATTCTGCAGATTCGGGTCCACCGAGCTCAATCGGCCGGTGGCGGCCACGGTCTGCTCGAACGTAGTGTGGATACGCTCGTCTGCCTTATTCGTGGCATCAATAAGCGTCTGCACGATCTGCTTAAGCTTATTGGTTTCCCGATGACGCAGCAGCGCCCCGAGGAATCCATTGGCCTGCTCATTATCCACGGAATGGATGTAGAGATTCTGCAATGCCGCCGCATTGGTGGTGTAAGAGCCATTCTTGGTGCGTTTGGTGGGCTTCAAACCCATATCTACAAACAGCACCTTCTGCAACTGCTTGGGGCTCTGCAGATTGATCTCACCACCTGCATACTGCCATGCCATTTCCTGTGCCTGACGGGCATCGGCGGCAAACCGGTCACGCATGTCGGTGAGCCTGGAACGGTCGATTTTTGCCCCCGAATGCTCCATGCCGTGCAGCACCCGGGAAACCGGCAGCTCAATGGCACGCATCAGCCAGTATTGCCGACGCTCGTCGATGACCGGCCCCAAAGTAACGGCCAGTTCGCGGATAACAGCCAAATCATGCACACGCCGTTCGTTCAGGTCTTCCTCGGTGTGTTCGTCGTCGAAATCCAGCACACCTTGGGCCGGCTGCTCGGCATCGACAACATGAATATCCAGGAAGTGTTCGGCTGCCTGATTGAGATTGTCGGCATGGAAGTCAGGCTGGGCAAGGTATCCGCCCAGTTTGGTATCGAACATCGGCAATGCCATGCCCAATCCGGCGGCAGAAAGCAGGTGAAGCAGTTCCTTGTATCCGTGGACGATGGTACGGAAATGCTCGGCTTTCAGGAACCGATCAAGAGCGGTCTGCACTGATGATGCCATCGGAGCCTCGATAATGGCTGCTGAGGATGCCGTAGCAACGGCGCATGCCTGCACATGGGCGCGCCCGGGCCGCGCGTCTCCCCATGCGGTCACCGTCCAGGCATGACCGACCGCGTCACCGCACATGATGTGACGTTCGGCCTCATTGCTGTAATCGGAAACCGGGAAATCAACAATGTCGTCAGGAACATTGATCTCATGACGATGGGCTTCGACCCACTGCTCGAACTGTGCCGCGGATTCAATAACCGTGATTTTCGGTGTGTCCAAACCGGAACCCAGCTCGTCTTCTGCAGGACCATCCGACTGTGCGGCCGCTGCTCCCTGGGCGGTTCCAGCTGGGCTCACGCCACCATTGAAAATCTTCATCACGCGGGTCTTGGTACGCGGACCGAACTCGAGCTCTTTGAAGAGAGCATCAACCTGGGCCACATCCACTGAGCCGAACGTCAGATCCTCGATATCGACACCGAGATCCACGTCGCGCACCAGCGCATTGACCTTGCGGTTCAGCTTGACCTGATCGATATTGGCGCGCAACGCCTCACCTTTTTTGCCGGTGACCTCGTCTGCGTGTTCGCAAATGGCATCCAGCGAGCCATACTGGTTGATCCATTTGGCCGCATATCCGTCGCCCACGCCGGGCACACCGGGAATATTATCGGCGGTCTCACCACGCAGAGCCGCCAAATCAGGGTATTGTGCCGGCGTGACCTTGTACTTGTCCACGATGGACTGAGGCGTCATATGCTTCAGGTCTTTGAAGTGATGGCCTGGGTAGAGCACGGTGACGTTGTCGTCCACAAGCTGGAAGGCATCTCTGTCGCCGGACAATACCAGCGTGTGATAGCCGGCGTCGTCTCCCATAGTGGCGAGAGTGGCGATGATGTCATCGCCCTCATACCCCTGCTTTTCGATATACGTGACGCCCAGGGCCTTGAGCATGCGCTGAATCAAAGGCAGCTGGGTGAGCAGCTCCTCGGGCGCGGCCTCACGGGTGCCCTTGTACTGCGGAAGCATGTCGTTGCGGAACGTGCCGCCCTTCATATCGAAGGCTACACCTAGATGGTCTGGCTTCTCCGCTTCAATCACCTGAGACAGCATGGTGGCAAAGCCCCATACCGCGTTAGTGGCTTGCCCTGCTGCGGTACTGAAATTTTCAACCGGCAGGGCGTAAAACGCACGAAAGGCCAGCGAGTGGCCATCCACCACCAGCAAAGTTTCATTGGTGGGCTCGGTCACGCTGGCCTCTCCCCTAATCGGTTCATTTGTTTGTTGGCTCAGCGCTCGTCGGTCTCGGACGGCTTCGGATCGCCGTACTTGGCGATGATGGCCTGCGCAAGACGCTTCTTAGGAATGCGCTGATCCATGGATGTCTTCTGAATCCAACGGAAAGCACCCTGCTCGGAGAAGTCGGCCTTGTCCATCAATAGACCCTTGGCACGATCCACAAGCTTGCGTTCCTCAAGGGTGTCCTCAGCCTTCTTGAGCTTTTCCTCGGTCTCCTTGAGCTGATCGGTGGTTTCCTGAAGCTTGCGTTCGCTGCGCTCGACGTTGTCCAGAAGATCGTTGATTTCAGCGAAACGACCCATGGCGACTTCGAGGGTCGGCAGGAGCTTGGATTCCTCGTACGGCTTGGTGACATATGCCATGGCACCGGCACCGGTGGCCTTCTTGACCAAATCGGTCTGGGAGAAGGCGGTGAGCATGACCACGGGAGCGATGTTCTCGTCGCAGATGATGCCGGCGGCGGCGATGCCATCCATACGCGGCATCTTGACGTCCATGCACACCACGTCCGGGCGGAACTTGCGGGTCAGTTCGACGGCTTCCTCGCCATTGGCGGCCTGGCCGACGACCTCGTAACCATTGTCTTCGAGCATGGCCACCAAATCCATACGATTCACGGCCTCGTCCTCGGCCACGACAACGGTACGCGGGCCGTTCTCGGGCTTGGTTTTGCACTCAGCAGGCTCGCCGTCTTCCTCGGCCACAGCCTTGAGTTCTTCGTCGGTCAGCACCTCGTCGACGTCGATGCTCGGTTCCTCGGACTTCTTCCTTGCAGCCATGCCACCCTCTTTTCCGATTGTGACCAAATACAAATGACCCCTCGCGATTCGCGAAGGTCGTTATTTGAGTCTGACCTTTTTGCGAAAGTGCCCTCGGTGGGACTCGAACCCACACTGCGCAGATTTTGAGGCTGCTTCCTCTACCAATTGGGATACGAGGGCGTGCCAAAGCACTCTTGCAGAGCTTAGCATATCAATTCGACTCTCCCGCCATAAGACACGCGATAGCCGTCATCATCGCTAACGGCGTACCCGAGTGTTGCCTATCGTCAGGCGTGTCGCCGCGGCCTACAATAGGCCATAGGTTGATGTTCCGCTTCTGTTAGGAGGGCATATGAGCAACGAAACCTACCGCCAGTTTGACCCGTGGCGTCCTTCTCCGGTCAAGGAGATTTCCCGCAGGCAAATCGTGGAGACGCATTATTTCAATGTCGATCATGTCTCGTACGAATCGAATCAGATCGGCTCGTTTGAACGCTATTTTGTCCAGGAACTCAACGGCGACACCGTCGCTGTGTTGGCCGTCACCGAAGACGGCATGATTCCGTTGGTTGAGCAGTACCGTATTGCCAACCATCGGTGGACATTGGAGATTCCGGCTGGGCACGCCAACAATCCTTCCGAACGCCCGACCGATGTGGCCAAGCGCAAGCTGGCCGAGGAAGCCGGATTCGACGCCGACAAATTCACGCAGTTCACCCGGTTCATGAATACGCCGAGCTATTCCACCCAGCACACCTCGATATTCTTTGCCACCGGTCTCAAGCCGGTGTCTCGTCAGGAGATCGGGCCGGAAACGCCTCGTTCCGACGTCCGACTGGTCTCGGTGGACGAGGCCTATGAAATGGTGGTCAACGGCACGATTCTCGATGCCAAAACCGTGATCGCGATTCTGCGACTGAAGAGTGGCAGCCTGCAGCATCTCAATGACTAAGTGAGGAGACAAGAGCCGCAATTCGCCTCGAATGCGACTCCGACTCCTCTCCCTACGCAACAAAAAGTCCCATCCAATCGGATGGGACTTTCGTCTACTACTAGCGTGTGCTAGTCAGCGAGCGAATAATCAGTCGCAAGCGCCAACAGTGTGCACGTAGATGGAGTCGGTGCGGCCCGGCTGGTGATCGCCCTGAGCGGAGCTCAGAATGACGATCTTGTCGCCGTCAACAACCTTGCCGGCGTCCTTGAGGACCTTGTCGGTGAAGATCATGAGGTCCTTGCGGGACTTGTCGTGGTAGTCCTCCTTGAGCAGGAAGGCTTCGGTGCCCCAAGACAGAGCCAGCCAGTGGTAGGTGTGCTCGTTGTTGGTCAGGCCGTAGATCGGGGCGGCCGGACGCTCGCGGGACACGCGGTGCACGGTGGAACCGGTCTGGGTGTAAGCAACGATGGCCTTGGCGTTGAGCTTGTCAGCCAGATCCACAGCAGCGGAGGAAACAGCGCCGGTGGAAGACATGTCAAGGTTCTTGAGCTCCGGGATACGGTCGAAGCCGTGGTCGGTGGCGTAAGCGGAAATACGGGCCATGGTAGCCACGGTCACATCCGGGTACTTACCAACGGCGGTCTCGTTGGAGGTCATGGTAGCGTCGGAGCCGTCGAGAACGGCGTTGGCGCAGTCGGAGGCCTCTGCACGGGTCGGGACCGGGGAGTTCACCATGGAGCCGAGGACTTCGGTGGCCACGATGACCGGCTTGGCGTACTGGCGGGCCAGCTCGATGATGCGCTTGGTGGCCAGCGGGACCTCTTCCAGCGGGCACTCAACAGCCATGTCGCCGCGGGCGGCCATGACGCCGTCGAAGGTCTTGACGATCTCTTCGAGGTTCTCCAGAGCCTGCGGCTTCTCGATCTTGGCGACGATCGGAATACGACGGCCTTCCTCATCCATAATCTCGTGGGCGCGGTCGATGTCGGTGGCGAAACGCACGAAGGACATGGCGATGATGTCGGCACCGGTGCGGATGGCCCAGCGCAGGTCGGCCTCATCCTTCTCAGTCAGAGCCGGCAGAGAGACGGCGACGCCCGGCAGGTTGATGCCCTTGTGGGAGGACACGGGGCCAGCGACGACAACCTTGGTGTGCACGTTGTTGCCCTCGACCTTGGTGACCTCAAGGCGAACCTTGCCGTCATCGATCAGAATCGGGTCGCCCGGGTGGCAGTCACCCGGCAGGCCCTTGAACGTGGTGGAGGTGATGTGCTCGTCACCCTCAACGTCGTCGGTGGTGATGATGAATTCCTGGCCGAGCGTCAGCTGGACCTTGTCCTCGCCCTCGGCGTTCTTCTTGAACCAACCGCAGCGAATCTTCGGGCCCTGCAGATCAACGAGAGCGGCCACGTTGCGGCCGGTGGCCTCGCTGGCCTTGCGCACGTTGTTGTACACGTTGAGGTGATCTTCGGGGGTGCCGTGGGAGCGGTTCAGACGAGCAACGTCCATACCGGCTTCGACGAGCTTGAGAAGGTTGTCGTAATCCTCGGTGGAAGGACCGATGGTGTCTACGATCTTGGCTTTACGCATGAATGCCTGCCTATTCTTGTTCTTTTTTGGTTCGAGGCGCGATTGCCTCACTTGCCGCAGCCCAGTCTACTAGCGCAGACCGGCTCATGACAAGTTTATTCCCCGGTGTGTTGTGAGCGCTCACACTGTTGCGCCGATTGGGTTTTGAGGGGTTGATTTCCCTATGATTTCAGGCCTTCTCAGCGCTTTCCACTTGCTTCATCTTGACCACAGAAGCCAAAGCCGCTCCGCCGATTGCCAGGACAATCACAGCAAGGGAGAGCCATGTTGGCACTTCAGGCACCCAATGCACGCCTTCGCCGCCGTTGATGAACGGCAGAGTATTGCCGTGCAGCGCCTCCATAATGAGCTTGACACCGATGAAGCCCAGCACCACGGACAAGCCAATCGGCAGATAGACAAGCTTGTCGAGCAAGGCGCCAAGCAAGAAGTACAGCTGCTGCAGGCCAAGCAATGCGAACACATTGGAGGTGAACACCAGGAACGGGTCCTTGGTCAGACCGAAGATTGCGGGAATCGAGTCAAACGCGAACATAACATCGGTGGTGCCGATGGTCAGGAACACGATGAGCATCGGGGTCCAATAGCGCACGCCGTTCTTGGTGGTGCGCAGCTTCTCGCCGTCGTAATCGTCGGTAATCTTAATGACCTTACGCAACGCACGGATGATGCCGTTTTCGTGGTATTCCTCATCCTCATCGCCGCCAAGCACCAACTTGAGCGCGGTGTAGATCAGGAATGCGCCGAAGATAAAGAACACCCAGGTGAAACGGGTGATCAGAGCCGCACCAATCAGAATGAACAGACCACGGAAAATCAACGCGATGGTGATACCGACCGACAGCACATATTTCTGGATCTGCTTGGGTACTGCGAAGTTCGACATAATGATGACGAACACGAAAAGATTGTCGATCGATAGCGAATACTCGGTCAGCCAGCCGGAATAGAACTCGATGGCCGGCTTGGAACCAGCGAAAA
This sequence comes from Bifidobacterium sp. M3-N-101, assembly GCF_023656805.1. Taxonomy (NCBI): domain Bacteria; kingdom Bacillati; phylum Actinomycetota; class Actinomycetes; order Bifidobacteriales; family Bifidobacteriaceae; genus Bifidobacterium; species Bifidobacterium sp. M3-N-101. The sequence continues at coordinate 216,758 of NZ_JAMOKQ010000004.1, read as the reverse complement.
ACCAGATGCATCCACCGAATATGAGCGCCATGACCACGAAGAACGCGATATGCTGCACGCATTCCTTGGTGGAAGGCACGTGCGGGCGACGGCCAATGACGAACAGGTCGACGATGAAGAACAGTGCGAGCACCACAAAGGTGATGATTTCAAATGCGAGTGGGGTTTCTGCCATGATTCCCTACACTAACTTATGTCTGTGACGGGTTTACTTATTCGCCTCAGTCATTTGACGCAGCTCTTTTTTGAGGTCGCGGATTTCGTCGCGTAGACGGGCGGCGAGCTCGAATTGGAGCTGTTCGGCGGCAGTGTGCATCTGTTCAGAGAGTTGACGAATCAAATCAGCCAGGTCCTGTGCGGGCAGTCCGGCCTTGAGGATTTCCTCATGACGCTTGTCGGCTTCGTTGGGATCGAGCACGGGCACGCCCAGATGCGTGTTGCCGGCCTTGCCTGCATTGCGATAACCGCCCTCGAGCAGGGTCTGGGTGTCCACATCCTCTTTGGCCAGCATGTCGTTGACATCGCTGATTTTCTTAATCAACGGCTTCGGATCAATGCCGTGCTCCTTGTTATAGGCAATTTGCTTGGCGCGGCGACGATCGGTCTCGTCAATGGCCTTGCGCATGGCATCAGTGGTCTCATCGGCGTACATGATTACCGTGCCTGACACGTTTCGTGCGGCACGACCGATGGTCTGAATCAGTGAACGATAGGAACGTAGGAAACCTTCCTTATCGGCATCGAGAATCGCCACCAAGGAGACTTCCGGCAAGTCAAGGCCCTCACGCAGCAGGTTGATGCCGACTATCACGTCGATTTTGCCCTCACGCAGCATGCGCAGCAGTTCGACACGACGCAGCGTGTCCACGTCGGAATGCAGGTATTCGACCTTGATGCCGCGTTCCAGCAGATAGTCAGTCAGATCCTCGGCCATCTTCTTGGTCAATGTGGTGACCAGCGCACGCTCGTTCCTGTCTACGCGCGCCTTGATCTCCCCAAGCAAGTCGTCAATCTGACCCTTGACCGGTCGCACATCGATTTTCGGATCCAGCAGGCCGGTCGGACGGATGATCTGCTCGACCACGCCATCCGAAAGTCCCAGCTCATAGTCACCTGGCGTGGCGGAGAGGTATACGGTCTGGCCCACGCGCTGCAGGAATTCCGGCCATTTCAACGGACGATTATCCATTGCGGAGGGCAGTCTGAAGCCGTGCTCGACCAGCGTGCGCTTACGGGAGGCGTCGCCCTCATACATGGCGCCGATCTGCGGCACGGTGACATGCGATTCGTCAATGACCAGCAGGAAATCATCAGGGAAAAAGTCAAGCAATGTGTGCGGCGGAGTACCGGCGGCACGACCGTCGAAATGACGCGAATAGTTCTCGACGCCGGAACAGACACCCACCTGGGTGAGCATTTCCAAATCATAGGTGGTACGCATGTTGAGGCGCTGGGCTTCCAGCTCCTTGCCCTGCTTGCGCAGCTCGGCCAGACGCTCGTCAAGTTCCTCGCGAATGGTTTTCAGGGCCCGTTCCATGCGTTCGGGACCGGCCACATAATGCGAGGCCGGGAAAATATGAACCTCGTTTTCCTCATCGATTTCGTCTCCGGTCAACGGATGGAGCGTGGAAATGCGGTCGATCTCGTCACCAAAGAATTCGATACGCACCGCCAGTTCCTCGTAGACAGGGATGATTTCGACGGTGTCGCCCCGCACGCGGAACGTACCGCGGGTGAAGGCGATGTCGTTGCGCTTGTATTGCATGGCAACAAATTGACGCAGCAGGTCATCACGGTTGATCTCTTGACCCACCTTGAGGAAGAGCATACGGCCGGCATATTCTTCCGGCGTGCCCAAGCCGTAGATGCAGGATACCGTGGCCACCACCACGCAATCACGCCGGGTCAGCAGGTTTGCGGTGGCCTGATGACGAAGCCGTTCCACATCGTCATTGATATTGGAGTCTTTCTCTATATAGGTATCCGTCTGCGGGATATAGGCTTCCGGCTGGTAGTAGTCGTAGTAGCTCACGAAGTAGCTGACGGCGTTGTCCGGCATAAGTTCGCGGAATTCGGCGCACAGCTGCGCGGCCAGCGTCTTGTTGGGCTCAATGATGAGGGTCGGGCGCTGCAGTTTCTCTATCAGCCAGGCGGTGGTGGCGGTTTTACCAGTACCGGTGGCACCCATCAGAACCACGTCATTTTCACCGTTTTCGATGCGTTCAGACAGCTCGGCGATAGCCTGTGGCTGGTCGCCAGATGGTTGATAGGGCGATTTGACGACGAAAGACTTGTCCGCACGCTCGATATTGAATCCCATGAGGCTTTATCTTAGCGGGCCCGGTTCACAGCAAATTATTCTCAATAAGAAAAGTGTGAGGATTTCGCTTTGACAATCGAACACAATCCCCCGAGAAACAGCTCATTCCCGCCATTCCTTTCAATGCGCGATTGAGCGGTATTGTGCGTTTGCCTCACACTTTCTCTAGTGCCGTTCATTTTGTGTGAGCCATCCCACGTATATTTCATCCACTTGGGCCAGCATCTCAGGTATTGGACGGGTGGAGTCGATGACGATGTCAGCGATAGCCCGACGTTCCTCCTCGCTGGACTGGTGGCGGATGCGCGCTTCAGCCTGTTCGAGACTCATACCGCGTTCCTCGATCATACGGTCAAGCCGTATGCACACCGGTGCCTCGACGGTGACGATATGGTCGAAAGTGAAAGGAATGGTATCGATTACTTCGGCGAGCAGCGGGATGTCATGGACGATGACGATTGTCTCGGGATGCTTACGTTCCAGACGCGCCGCCTCGGCGTAAATCAGCGGATGCTCGATGGCATCAAGGCGTTCACGCGCGCCCGTTCTGGCATCCTTGCCAAAGATATGGTCGGCAATCCATTGGCGATTCATGGTACCGTCAGCGTTAAGGGCATCAGAACCGAATTCGGCGACAATCTGCGGCAGCGCCACTCCCCCAGGTTCGACGATCTGGCGGGCCAGGGCATCGTAGTCGATATGCAACGCGCCCAGCTCACGCAACCGTGCGGCCACTGTGCTTTTGCCGGCTGCGATACCGCCAGTCAGTCCTATTCGCATCATGGTGCCTATCGTAGCTGCAACTCCCCTCAAGTCGACTATCGTCGACAGCTCCCCCTCAGGAAGGGGAGTCATTGGCGGATAACTCCCGAAACGCAAGAAACCCGGCCCACTCGGACCGGGTTTCTTCAGACGCTAAGCGTTAGCTTCGCGGCAAACTCACTTGCCGAGCAGCTGGTCGCGCAGGGCGGCGAGCTGATCGGAGTCGGCGAGGGTGCCGGTAGCCGGAGCAGCGGAAGAGTAGTTGGAGGTCTCCTCGACCGGCTTCTCTTCCTTCTGGTTCTGGCCGTCGGCGGCAGCGGACTCGGCCGCATTTGCCAGTTCCTTGGCCACGAACTCCTTGTGCTCTTCCCACAGGTCGTGAGCGGCGGCGTACTGGGCTTCCCACTCCTCGCGCTGCTTCTCGTAACCAGCGATCCACTCGTTGGTGTTCGGGTCGAAGCCTTCGGGGTACTTGTAATTGCCCTGCTCGTCGTACTCGGCCGGCATACCGTAGATGGCCGGATCGAAGTCCTCGGAAGCCGGGTCAACGGAGTCGTTGGCCTGCTTGAGGGACAGGGAGATGCGGCGACGATCGAGATCGACGTCGATCACCTTGACGAACACGGTCTCGCCCGGCTTGACCACGGTCTCCGGGTTCTCGACGTGACGGTTGGCGAGCTCGGAGATGTGCACCAGGCCCTCGATGCCGTCTTCGACGGAGATGAAGACACCGAACTGGACGATCTTGGTGACCTTGCCCTTGACAATCTGGCCGGGAACGTGGGTGCGAGCGAAACGCTGCCACGGATCCTCCTGGGTCGCCTTGAGGGACAGGGAGATACGCTCACGGTCGAGATCGACGTCGAGCACCTCGACAGTGACCTTGTCGCCAACCTTGACGACCTCAGACGGGTGGTCGATGTGCTTCCAGGACAGCTCGGAAACGTGGATCAGACCGTCAACACCGCCGAGATCGACGAAAGCGCCGAAGTTGACGATGGAGGACACCACGCCTTCACGGATCTGACCCTTCTTGAGCTGGGACAGGAAGGTCTCGCGGACCTCGGACTGGGTCTCCTCAAGGTACTGGCGGCGGGACAGAACCACGTTGTTACGGTTCTTGTCGAGCTCAAGGATCTTGGCCTTGATCTTCTGACCGATGTACGGGGAGAGGTCGCGGACACGACGCATCTCAACGAGGGAGGCAGGCAGGAAGCCACGCAGACCGATGTCGACGATGAGGCCGCCCTTGACGGCTTCAATGACGGTGCCCTCAACGACGCCGTCAGCTTCCTTGATCTTCTCAATGTCGCCCCAAGCACGCTCGTACTGAGCACGCTTCTTGGACAGAATCAGACGGCCTTCCTTGTCTTCCTTGGTGACGACAAGGGCCTCGATGGTGTCGCCGACCTCGACGACTTCGTCAGGATCAACGTCCTTCTTGATGGAAAGCTCGCGGGAGGGGATGACGCCCTCGGTCTTGTAGCCGATGTCCAGGAGGACCTCGTCGTGATCGATCTTGACGACGGTACCCTCAACCAGATCACCATCATCGAAGTTCTTGATGGTGGAATCGACTGCCTTGATGAAGTCCTCTTCGGTGCCGATGTCGTTGATGGCAACCTTGGTGACTTCAGTGTTGTTCTCTGCCATGTAAATATATGGTTTCTAATAGTGGATGGATAATTTCTCGATATTCAGTTATACGTATGCCCTTGCAGACATACAGATATTTACGATACAAGCAACTCTGCCCAAATTTCCTAGAACAATTCGGGTGTGTCGCACGCTTTAATTTGCGTTGACCACAGATGGGCTGGAATGTTCTGTTGCCGGGACCGCTCCAGGCCGCTCAGGCCAAGCTTTACGCCCGGCAACAGAACATCCCGGCCCACCTGTTCCTCATCGGGAGGAACGCTCGGCCATTTCTACAACGTTGGCCAGAAGCATGGCTCGGGTCATGGGTCCTACGCCACCGGGGTTGGGGGTGTATGCGGACGCCTTGTCATAGCAGGCCTTGTCCACGTCGCCCTTGATACGGTAGCGACCGGCCTCCTCATCGAATACGCGGCTGACGCCCACATCCACCAGTACCGTCCCCTCCTTGATCTTGTCAGGGGTCACGAAGCCGGCGGAGCCCATTGCGGCGATGATGACATCGGCACGGCGCATATGGTCGGCCACGTCGCGCGTACCGGTGTGGCACAAGGTGACGGTGGCATTGACGGCATTGCGCGTGAGCAGCAGGCCGATGGTGCGGCCGATGGTAATGCCACGGCCCAACACGCACACTTCCTTGCCTTCCAGGTCAATGTTGTAGGCATCAAGCAATTCAAGCACGCCGCGTGGGGTGCAGGGCAACGGTGTTGCGATGTCTGCGCGTACATGCAGCACCAGTTCGCCAAGGTTGTACGGGTGCATGCCGTCCGCATCCTTGGCCGGATCGATCATGTTGATGATCGCGTTTTCATCAACGCCCTTGGGCAGCGGCAACTGCACGATAAATCCGGTGCAAGCCGGGTCATCGTTAAGTTCACGCACGGCCTCGGCAATCTGGCCGAAACTGGCATCGGCAGGCAGTTCCTTCTTGACCGAGGTGATACCCACCTCCTGGCAATCGGCATGCTTGCCGGCCACGTACTTCATCGAGCCGGGATCCTCCCCCACCAGCAGCGTGCCCAGTCCAGGCACCACGCCTTGCGCCTTGAGCTTGTTCACACGTTCGGCGAGATCGGCTTTGATCGTGGCAGCAACCTGCTTGCCGTCGATTATCGTGGACATCCATACCCTTCCATACTGTTCGGCGCATTCTATCGAAACGATAGGCTATCGTTGGAACAAATCAGGATTATATCGTTCGTCCATCTCAACGAAGAAGGCACGCCATGGGGATTCGGATTACACGACTCACGAAACTCGCCGCAGCCGGCCTAGGCGCCGTCATGCTGTTCGCTTCCGCGGCTTGCGGCTCGGCCACAACCCAAACCGAGCCGAACACCAAGCAGAACGTACCCGAGCCCACCGGTCCGATCAACGTGGTCGCCTCCATCAACCAATGGGGGTCGCTGGCCGCGGAACTTGGTGGAGATGACGTGACGGTCACCTCCATCATGAACTCCACCAATGTGGATGCCCATGATTTCGAGCCGAAAACCTCGGACGTCGCCAAACTATCCCAAGCACAGATCGTGGTGGCCAACGGCGCCGGCTATGATTCCTGGGCGACCAAGCCGTTGTCGAAAAGTTCCACCTTGGTTTCCGCCGCTTCCGTTATGGGCGCCATGGAAGGCGACAACCCTCACCTATGGTTCTCCAAGGACGCACGCTCGAGCATGGCCTCCGCCATCACCGAGGCATATGTCAAAGCTCTGCCCAGCAAGAAGAAAATATTCCAGAAGCGACTGAAGAATTGGCTGAACAGCGAAAAAACACTGGAAACCTGGGTCAACGACTTCACCAAAACCCATACCGATCTCACGTACGCGGCAACCGAACCCGTGGCCTACTATCTCATGGCCGACGTGGGGTTCAAGGACGCAACCCCCAAGGGCTATACGCAGTCGACGGCTTCCGGCGGCGAACCAGCACCGGCGGATCTGCAGGCTTTCCAGACGCTTATTGAAGACAAGGGCGCGGATGTATTGATCAACAACACGCAGGAAGCCAGCGATGCCACCAATATGATCACCGGCACCGCAGGCAAATCCGATGTGCCGGTCGTCGATGTCTCCGAGCAGATGCCCGCGGACGCCACCACGCTGAATGCTTGGATTAACCAGCTCATCAACACCATCATTGACGCGGTGGATCCGACTTACGGCTGTGATGCCGGCACCGGCGACAACACCGAAGGCGATGCGTCCGGAGAAAATTCCTCCGACACTGCCGCAAACCAGTCCGACTCCGCCAACGATGCAGGTACCACTTATATCCGCGAATGCAAGGCCACGAACGCCGACTCCGCCAGTGATTCAGCAAACTTCGGGACCGACAACTCCACCACCGATACAGAAGGCACCACTCCTTCGAACGAGGGCCAAACCGATCCGGGCAAATGATCGGGGTCCACGGCGGCGAGCTGTGACCATAGTATGCATATGCGCGAAGGCCATGCTTCCGATATGACATCGGTTGCATGGCCTTTGCCATAACCGCATCATTCGATATTGAGAACGATTGTCAGCATCATTTGCCACAATCGAGCCCTATGAACGAATCTTCCGCATGCATCGTGTTCACGGATGCCGCCATCAAGCGTGGCGATCGCACGATATGGCAACATGGCAACTTCACCATCCCCACCGGTTCGGTCACCGCCATCGTTGGCACTAACGGCACCGGAAAAACCACGATGATGAAGGCCGAGTTGGGCCTGCTGCCTCTCTCGCACGGCTCCCTGACCGTATTGGGCAAGCCGGCCGGAGAGATGAACAAACGCATCGGCTATGTGCCGCAAAGCTATGTTTCCGACGTCGATTCCAATCTCACCGCCGAGCAGTCGGTGCTACTGGGACTGACCGGTACACGATTCGGCATTCATCCCGTCACCAAAACACAGAAGGCCAAGGCACACGAAGCCATGGAATTCACCGGCATCGCAGACAAGGCCCATTACCGTCTGTCCGAGCTGTCCGGCGGCCTGCGTCAGCGTGTCGCCATCGCCCAGGCGCTGGTATGCGACCCACAGCTGCTCATGCTTGATGAGCCGTTGGCCAATCTGGATCTGGCCAGCCAACGATCCACCGTACATGTGCTTGCCAAACTCAATCGCGAACTTGGCATGACTATCCAAGTGGTGGCACATGATCTCAACATGCTGTTGCCGATTCTGACCGGCGCCGTATATCTGCTGGACGGCCATCCGCATTACGCCGATATGCACAAGGTGCTTGATTCCGATCTGCTGACACATTTGTATGGCACACAGGTGCAGGTGGTCACCACCCCGCAGGGAGACATGTTCGTGACCCCCACTCCGGACGAGCCACGCGACCAGCCGCAGGATATGCATACCGCCGCCGAAGTGGCGCAGCTGCACCATCACGAACACAGCACCGATACCGCGACCGCGCACCAATAACGTCTAGCACAGCAGTCAGCACCGTACAGAATCGCCGCGCATACCAAGCCGCGGCATGAGGAAACAAGAGACACAGAGATATCAAAGACCATGAGCACCATCAACTTCTCATATGATCCCGAATGGCTCAGCACGCTATCTGCCCCGTTCATGACCAATGCCTTCATCGCCGGCCTGTGCATCGCATTGGCCGCAGGCGTTATGGGCTACTTCACCATCGCACGACGATCCACCTTCGCCGCTCACGCATTGGCTCATATCGGACTGCCCGGTGCCACCGGCGCGGTGCTGTTCGGCCTGCCCGTCTCGCTGGGCATGGGCGTGTTCGCGCTCGGTGGCGCACTGGTCATCGGCGCATTGGGCAAGCGCGTCTCCGAACGTGAAATCGCCACCGGAACCGTACTGGCCTTTGCCACCGGTCTGGGTCTGTTCTTCGCACGACTGTCCAGCTCGGCTTCCCAGCAGATGCAGTCCATTCTGTTCGGCTCAATCCTGACCATCGTCACCGGCCAGATCATTGGCTTCGCCGTGTTCGACGTGCTGCTGCTAGTCCTCTTGGCGATTATCTACCGTCCGCTGCTGTTCAGCTCGCTCGATGAGCAGGTGGCGCAAGCCAAAGGCGTGCCGATTGGCCTGATGAATGTGGCATTCATGGCGATTATGGCCGGTGTGATTACCATTGCCGTGCCGGCTGTGGGCACACTGCTGATTTTCGCTCTGGTAATCACGCCTGCGGCCACCGCCAATATTCTGGCCGGCTCGCCGTTCAAGGCCATGGTGATTGCCAGCGTGCTGTGCCTGGTGTCCATCTGGGCCGGACTGGTGCTTTCCGCGATGTTCCCCGCTCCCCCAAGCTTCATTATCGTGACGCTGTCCACCCTGTTCTGGGCACTTGCCAAAGCTGTGGAAACGTTGCGGAAGTAGCACTCCGCACCACTCTCAACGAGAGGAGCCCCTTTCCGCATGGGAAAGGGGCTCCTCTCTTATGACTTCGTCATCAGCGACGCTCCACCAAAGCACTGGCGATGGCGGCTATGCCTTCGCCTCGACCGGTAAAACCCATATGGTCGGTGGTGGTGGCGGTGACCGATACCGGGCAATCGGCGGCCGCGGATAACGCGGCTTCCGCCTCGGCGCGGCGGGTACCGATTTTCGGGCGATTGCCGACGATGGCCACGGACGCGGAGACGGGCCGATAGCCACTATCCGCAAGATGGGCAACAGTTTCACGAAGCATATCCGAGCCGTGCATACCGGCACCATGCGCATGGGAGCCCACGCCGAACAGTGAACCAATATCGCCCAGACCGGCAGCGGCGAGCAACGCATCAATCAAGGCGTGAGCGGCCACATCACCATCGGAATCACCTTCGATGCCCTCATATCGGGCAGCCTCAGCCGGTGCAGCGTTCTCTGGGACCGGCCAATACAGTCCGGCCAACCATAATTCACGTCCGGAACCGGAAGCGGCAAACCGATGGGCATCAAAGCCCTGGCCGACGCGCAGGATCACTTCTTCTTGGACTTCTTTTCGGCTTCGACGCGCGCCAGCGTGTCTGCGGCCGCTTCTTCAGGCTCAGCAGCGTGATGCTGGTCATCACCCACCTGGGCAGGTGCGTAGCCGAGGTTCACGTCAAGCAGACGCTGTGCTTCCGTCTCATCGATCTTCTCGGACAGCGCGATCTCGGAGGTCAGGATGGCGCGGGCCTTGGTCAGCATGCGCTTCTCGCCTGCGGACAAGCCGTGTTCGTCCACGTCGCGCTGCGCGAGATCGCGCACCACTTCGGCGATTTTATTGACATCACCGGTGGCGATCTTTTCGACATTCAGCTTGTAACGGCGGGACCAGTTCATTTCCTTTTCGATGATCGGGGTTCGCAGAATCTCGAACACCTTGGCTACCTCGGAACCGGAGACGATGTCACGCACACCGACTTTCTTGGCGTTTTCCACCGGCACATTGATGACCAGACCGTCGGAGGAAAGTACGGACAACTGCAGATATTCGCGCGTCACGCCCTTAACCGTCCGCTCGGTGATGGCCTCCACTTTTGCTGCACCATGACGTGGGTAGACGACCATATCGCCGACTTGATAAGACATGTATCCTCCGAGAACTGACGGATTACTCACAAAAACTCGAATAATTGTGCCATATGGTCTGGACTGGGACAATGAGAGCGCTCACAATCAGGCGACAACACTCTAAGCGGCATAAATTCGCCATTTTCGACGCGCCAATGTAGCGTTTCCGACACCAACGCACGTAGACTTTGGGGCATGGCTAATGAAACGAAGATCAAAGAAGATACCGTCACCGTGCCTGTTGCCCAAAGTGACCTCGACGCGGTGTGCAATGCTGAATTCTACAACCCCCACGGAGTTCTCGGCGGGCATCTCGGCATTGGCAAGCATGCCGATACCGCCACAATCCGTGTGCTGCGTCCGCTTGCCAAATCCGTGACCATCCTCACCCAGGACGGCGAATATCCGATGACACACGAATACAACGGCGTATTCGTGACCACCGTTCCCGCCGCGGGGACCAAGAAGCAGCCCACCATTCCCGATTACCGCGTGAAAACCGAATGGGAAAGCGGCGACGTGCTCATCGAGGATGACCCCTACCGCTACATGCCCACACTTGGCGAAATGGACACCTACCTGTTCGGCGAAGGTCGCCACGAAAAGCTCTGGGAAGCCCTCGGCGCACACGTGTTGCGCTATGACGACCCGATGGGCGGTGCCGATGGCACGCCCGGCGAACAAGTGGTGGGCACCGCATTCTCCGTATGGGCACCAAACGCCCACGCCGTGCGCGTGGTCGGCAACTTCAACGCCTGGGACGGCCGCCGCCACGCCATGCGCGAGCTCGGTTCCTCCGGCGTGTGGGAAATCTTCATTCCCGGTCTTGGCGCAGGCGAGAACTACAAGTTCCAAATCCTCAATGCCAACTACGTGTGGGAGATGAAGGCCGACCCGATGGAGCGTCAGCACGAAATCCCGCCGAACACCGCATCCATCATCACCGAATCCTCCTACGAGTGGGCCGACGACGCCTGGATGCAGCACCGCCGCACCACCAACCCGCACAACGGCCCGGTCTCCATCTACGAGGTGCATGCCGGCAGTTGGAAGAAGGGCCTGAGCTACCGCGACCTAGCCACGGAATTGGTGGACTACGTCAAGCAGGAGGGCTACACCCACGTCGAGTTCATGCCGTTGGCCCAGCACCCGTTCTCCGGATCCTGGGGCTATCAGGTCACCGGTTACTACGCGGTGGATTCACGCCTCGGCTCCCCCGACGATTTCCGTTACCTGGTCGACAAGTTCCATCAGGCCGGCATCGGCGTGATCATGGACTGGGTGCCCGCTCACTTCCCGAAGGATGCCTTTGCACTCGGCCGTTTCGATGGCACCCCGCTGTACGAGGATCCAGACCCGTTGCGCGGCGAACACCCCGATTGGGGCACCTATGTGTTCAACTTCGGACGCCGCGAGGTGCGCAACTTCCTGGTGGCCAACGCCCTGTTCTGGCTTGAGGACCTGCACGTCGACGCACTGCGCGTGGATGCCGTCAGCTCCATGCTCTACCTCGACTATAGCCGCGAACCCGGTCAGTGGCGCCCGAACATCTACGGAGGCCGCGAGAACCTGGAGGCCATCGACTTCCTCAAGGAGGCCACCGCCACCGCTTACAAGAACAACCCCGGCGTGATGATGATCGCCGAGGAATCCACCGCATGGCCGGGCATCACCGCCCCCACTTCCGCCGGCGGCATCGGCTTCGGCCTCAAGTGGAACATGGGCTGGATGCATGACACCCTTGAATATCTGCATGAGGAGCCCATCAACCGCAAGTGGCATCACAATGAAATCACCTTCTCGATGGTGTATGCCTACTCCGAGAACTATGTGCTGCCCATCAGCCACGACGAGGTCGTGTACGGCAAGGGATCCGTATATGGCAAGATGCCGGGCAACGGTTGGCAGAAGATGGCCGGCGTGCGTGAACTGTTCGCCTACCAGTGGGCTCACCCGGGCAAGAAGCTCTCCTTTATGGGCAACGAGCTGGCACAGTGGGGCGAGTGGGATCACGATGCCTCCATCGACTGGGATTGCCTGAACTGGCAGGATCATCGCCAGGTGCAGACCATGGTGGCCGACCTCAACGCCTTCTACAAGGCGAATCCGGCACTGTGGAGCCAGGACTTCGATCCGGCCGGTTTCCAGTGGCTCACCAGCGACGATGCCGATCACAACACGCTGAGCTTCCTGCGCATCGGAACCAAGGGCGAGACGCTGGCCGTGGTGGTCAACTTCTCCGGCGAGGCATGGTCCGACTACCAGGTGGCACTGCCCACCGGCGGCAAATGGACCGAAGTGTTCACCACCGATGATGCCAAGTATGGCGGTTCCGACATCCATAACGGCACGTTCGAGGCGGACGCCGGAGAATACCATTCAAGGCCTTTCTCGGCTAAAATCACCGTTCCAGCTCTCGCAGTTGTATTCTTGAAGCCAGAGAACTGAATTAGCCAACAGGCTGAAAGGTAACTATTCATGCTGAATTCCACAGCGCGTCAGAACACGGCTCCGCGCACGGTGTTGGTAGTGGAGGACGAGCCGACGCTCGCCACTGCCATCGCCCAGCGCATCACTGCTGAAGGATGGACCGCTCGTGTGGCTGGAGATGGCGCTTCCGCCGTTCAGGCCGCCTTGCAGCTCAAGCCCGATCTGGTCATCATGGATATCATGCTGCCGGTTATGGATGGTCTTGAAGCCACTAAGCGTATCGTTGCCGAGCGCCCGGTTCCTGTACTGATCCTCACCGCCCGTGACGATGAAACCGACAAGGTCATTGGCCTGGGTGCCGGTGCTGACGATTACATGACTAAGCCGTTCTCCATGCGTGAGCTCATCGCCCGCTGCAAGGCGCTGCTGCGCCGCGTGGAACGCGCCAAGGTCATCGCCAAGAATTCCGAGAACGAGAAGATTCTTGATTTCGGTTCCATGGTCATCGATCCGGCCCAGCGCATCGTCACCGTCAACGGTGAGCAGGTGCACCTGACCCCGACCGAATTCGATTTGCTGGCCACGCTGGCACGTCGTCCGAAGTCGGTGCTCACTCGTGAGAAGCTGCTTGAAGAGGTGTGGGACTGGGTGGATGCCTCTGGCACCCGCACCGTCGATAGCCACGTCAAGGCCCTGCGCCATAAGCTTGGCGCCGATATGATTCGCACCGTGCATGGTGTGGGCTACGCCTTCGAACCGCCGACCGAGTAATGGCATCTCCGCAATCAACGAAATCCCGGCTCGACAACGCTACCAAGCGTGTCAAGCCGGTTGATTTGTTCTCTTCGCTCAAGCTGGAGCTCAGTGCGCTTATCGTTTGCGCCACCGCCATCGCCTTCGCGATGTGCTGGTTTCTCCTGAAGTTCGGATGGTCCGGTTGGATTGCCATGCCACTGACTCTGGTAGTGGCGCTGGGCATTACCTATTTCTTTTCTCGAGGTATCACCGCACCTCTGCGCCAGATGCGTGACGTGGCTGAAGCCATGGCCGAGGGCGATTACACCGTGCGTGTGAACATCGATCAGGAACGTCATGATGAAGTGGGCCAGCTTGCACGCTCCTTCAACGAAATGGCCGAAGAGCTAGAGCATGCCGACAAAATGCGTCTGGACATGATTGCCAACGTTAGCCACGAACTGCGCACGCCGGTGTCTGCATTGCAGGCGATGGTCGAGAACATGGCTGATGGGGTCACTGAACCCACGCCAGCCAATCTTGAGGGCATTCTTACCCAGACGCAGCGCCTGAGCGATCTTATTGCCTTCCTGCTGGATCTGAGCCGTATGGAAGCTGGAGCCGCCAGTCTGAACATCGAGCAGTTCAACGTCGCCGAATTCCTGGACGAAACCGTTGAACCGTTGGAAATCGCCGATGGCGGGCATGCTCATGATATTCAGATGCGTGTGAGCGATGACATCACGATGGAAGGCGATCAGGATCGTCTCCGTCAGCTGTTCACCAACATCATCGCCAACGCGCTCAAGCACTCCCCCGATAACACCACGGTGCTGGTCGAAACGCATGAAGACAAAGACAACGGCACCATTGTGACCAATGTGGTCAATTTCGGCTCACAGATTGCGCCTTCCGATCGTTCCGATATTTTCCGTCGCTTCGTCAAAGGCAAGACGGGACCGGGTACTGAATCCGGGGGCACCGGCCTGGGCCTGTCCATCGCACGATGGGCCGCCCAATTGCACGGTGGCAGCGTAAGGGTCGTGGATGACGCCCGTGGCGCCGATTTTGAGATCACCCTGCCCAAATATCACATTGCCAATGAGTGATCTAGGGCCGCACGGCCGCAAATGAATCCGCGTCGATCCGGCGAGGATTCTTTGTTGTTATACCACCCTTTTGGCTTCGGTAAGCGTCATTGCCCCTATGACCTCGGCGCCGGCCTGTCTGCAGGTTTGCGCGCATTGGCGCAACGTTGAGCCGGTGGTGATGATGTCATCGACCAGTACCACCTGTTGGCCTTGCATCACGGCATCAGAGACAAGTGCGATTCGTCCACCGATGCGTTGGGCGCGTTGAGCCGATGACGCCTGCTGCACCGATCGGCCGCCCGAAGCAATACTGGCCAATACCCGATATGGTTTCGCATCGAAGCCGTAATCGCATAATGCGTTTGCCACGGCCTTGGATAACGGATCGATATGCCGTCTCCCTCTGCGCCGCATCGAAGCCGGCGATGAAGGTACCGGAACCACGAGCACGGCGGTCTGCCGACGGCAGGAGCGGTGAATGGCGCTGTGTTCCAGTAATGAGGCCATTACCTCGCCGAATATCGTATCGAGCTCGGTATCATCATGGTCTTTCCATGCAAGAATCGCATGCCTGACGACTCCCTGATATGTTGACGCGGACCATGTGTGCACAGCACCCTGAGTTTCTTGACCTGATACCAGTTCCCGGTTGCGCCAGTTGGCGAATAGGGAACGACAGTCGCCGCACAGTACCTCATCCGGTCTGTCACACCCGGCACAGCCACGAGGAAACAACGCGTCACGCATCATGCCCAGCAACGAATCACGGCGATCCCAGCTCAACACGCATCCCCTTTCGCCCAGGCAGGCCTCCCGACCGTTTAGGCCGATGCTCCCACACGTTGCAGCAATGCATCCATCAGGCCCAACGCATCCTGGGGGTTCTCGACCTTCATGCCCACGGCACCGGCTGCGACGGCTGGATAATCGTTGCCGTCAGGAGTCATGCGATCTCCTACGAATACGATGCTGCCAACCGGCACATCAAGTATCTCAGCAAGACGACGCACCGCATAGGCCTTGTCGATGCCATGCTTGCTGACATCCACGCTGGAATATCCGCCGGAGCGCACCCTCAAATCTGGCAAATCCGCTTTCACCGCTTCAACAAGCGCTCGTTTCTTGATATTGTCCGGATCCCATGACTGCTTGGCGGCAACGGGCGCATACTGGCCAAGCGCCGAGAAGGTGATCTGGCTGCCGCGATTTTCAATCCGGCTTCCCCAGACATGTTCTTCCCACATGCCCAGTTCCTTGGCGCGCCGTTCCAGACTGGAGGTGATGGCAGCAACGGTGCGGTTGTCCAAATCATGTGCGTAGACCAGCGTCCAGCGCTCCCCATCCCATCGATAGTAGCGGGAGCCTGACGTAGGCATGACATGCAGATGGCTGCGATCGGTATCCGGGCCCAATACATCCAGCACCTGTGAGGTGACGACGTCCATGCCGCCTCCGGAAATCAGAGCCACGGTCGCGTGCGCGGTCAACGCGCTGAATCGTGCGATCATCGCGGGTTCCATAGGTTGTTTGGAACTGGCCAGCGTGTTGTCCAGATCAAAGCCGAATACTCGCGCATGCGCGCATATGTCATCCAAATCAAGTTCGGCCCACGAACGTACCACCATTCGCCGTGTCCTCCTTGCTGATGAGATTCGATTCGATGAACCAATCCTAGCGCATGTTGCCGTCGCCTTGGCCTATGGTGGAACCATGCTTCAGCCACCTTGGAATGCTCGCGTGTACCGCAATCGTCACGGCAGGGGTACGCGCACCCCGATGTTCGGCACCCGACTGCCCCGCTACCGCACACGTACCGGCATGTTCGACGATATGGTGGCCGCTCAGGTGCGTCGCCTCGGCGATGCCTGGCCCGAACTGGTGCGCCCATTACAATTCGCTGTGGAAGATGTGCCGCCGTCGGATCCGGTGCCGTGGCAGGTCGAGCTGAATATGACCTCGCAATGCTTCCCCGCAGGGCATGGCATTCCGGCACGCATCGTGCTGTACCGCATGCCGTTACAGACGCAGGCACCCACCAAAATCGAACTGCAACTGGCGATTCGTGACGAGCTGGTTTCCCGAATGGCGGAACTCTACGGCCGCAGACCCGAGGAAATCGACCCTGACTTTGGACTGTAAATAAACCCGGGGTCCACTCGCCTAGTGGACGATCGAGGGATTGCTGCGCGCCCAGACATGGGTGGTGGCAGGCATCAGCGGCGTGGCACCCAGCGATGCCAGACCGGCGACTTTGTCATCGCCAAGGTTGGCGTGGGTCAAGCGCACGCCCCAGCCAATCTGCTGAGACTGATCCTCAAGCATCAGCAACACTGCTTGGTCATTGTCTTTCGATAGATCCTTGATATCTATCGTCATAGCGGCATTGGCGTCAATCTCCACTTCCTTGGAGGCGGTAGCCTTGCCGTCGGCGTCATAGGCGTGCAACGTGGCCTTACGTGACTGATTGGACGAGTTCGCCAACGATACCGTGGCATCCACATCATCAGGAATGGCAAGACCAGTAAACGAAGCCGGAGCCGCGGCATTGATCAGGGCGAAATCAGCCTGATCGTCATCACCGGACTGGGACGCCTTCACACTGAAAGCCACATCGTCTTCGGCAGTGGACATCACGCCCAATGCATCTTCGGGAGCCTCACCCAAATCGACGACGGTCACCCGATTGGCCTGCAATGTTGCATCCTTTGCCTGTACCAGACCATGCTCGGTGATCCACGACAACGTGACACCCGTCGCGGAAGCGGCATACAGGTAGGCATCCACCGCATCGCCCTTCGCGATCGACGTGGCCACTGAGGCATTGGACGCATCATGAAGCGGCAGCGCGAAATCCGAGCCTTTTGACGTCAGTCCATTCATGGACACCGTGCGGACAACAGCCGCGATCGGAGTCTCCTTGCTGGATACGGTGACGTACAGCCCCTGCTGATTCGGTGCGGCAGCTGCCAAGTCCAGTGCATTCTCGCCGCTGGCGGGAATGGCCAATGAGGATTGCGTGGACAATGCCATCTCGCCTGACTGCTTCGATCCCCAAATCTTTATCTCCACGGTAGTGGGCTTGGTGGAGGGATTGGCGATAATCAGCTGCTGCGTGGTGCCGGTCGCCGTACCGGACAGCAGGAATGATTGGCTTAAGGCCGTGGTCTCACATGATGATGCGGATACACCTTTGAGGTCACCGTCATCCGCCCAGGAGGCAATGGAGCCGACAGTGCCTGTGCCTTCAGCAGCCTGCAGCATGCGTGTATCGAGAAGGCGAGACCCGTTGTCGATTGACTGGGCACCTGTTTTGACGGCGTCGTTATCGGTCGGATCGGCATCCTTCAAGGTGATGTTGTCAGCGGAATCATCACCGAACGCGGATACCGTGGCGCTGTATACGGAGTCAAAAGCGGCATAACGCGCTTGTGTGCTGAGGTTACCGGTTGTCGCTTGGAAGGCGCTATCCCCGTAGCTGCCAGTATCGGCCAACCCCATAGGGGCAGGACAATAGGCCTCAGTCTGCGTGGGACTGACGGTCTGGTCGATGGCGTCGTCGGTGGCCGCCACCGCATCCACCCACTGCTTGGATCCAGGAAGCACCACCAAAACGGCCAGCAACGCAATCAGCACAATCATGGTGATCACACCGATCACCACGCTGGTCACACGCCTAGACTTGGAAACTATCTCCTTGCTCATGCTTCCACCTCCAATCCGGCAAGCAACCGTCTGCGCGGCACTGCGACAAGGCAATACAGCACCAGAATCACCGATAGGCAAATCAGCCATGCATATCGCCAGGCGCTCTGCTGTGTACGCTGCTGCCAAGAGGTGTCAACGTTCTGGGCATCGGCGTTCTGCAGCGTGAGTCGGTAATAGCTGCCGGCATCGGTGGAGACCAGCGACTGCGTGCCGTCCGAAGCGGCGATATTGGTGCTCAACTGTTCGTAAGGCACTGTATCGGCATCGGATTGCGTATCGGCGACCACATAGATGCCACCAAAACCAAGAGCGCTGATATCGGCAATCGCCTGCTCGTCCGGATTGGACAGCAAAGTCGCGCACGCCTTGGCCAGCACCTGATCGACGTCATCATGCTTGCCATCGAGCAAACGCACCCGTTCCACCGGCGAACTATCGATCAAATCGCCTCTGGAGGTGCGCATCACCGTGTAATTGACCGTATTGCGTGTCTGAGCGCTAACCGCCAGCACACGATGGTCCGCTCCGGACTCCAGGTAATCGGTGACCACCATGGGCAGGCCGGAACCGGAAACATTAAGTCCCTCATCTTGATGGCGCACCAGTCCATACCAACATTGAATACCGATGCAGACAGCCAGCAACACCGCAAGAACGGCACGACCGAAGACAATCAACGGGTGAAGACGGGTCTCCGTGGTCTGCTCGCCGGACGAAGAATGCAGCGGACGGAACCGCTTGACGGCACCGCCGGCCACCAGACAGACACAGGCCAGGAAACCCATGATCATCATCAGCATGCCGGGCTGGGCGGAACCCGCCACCACGCCATCAGCATCGACTGAGATGGCAATACGGCTTGAAGACATGGCCAGCACACCGCCGCAGACGATGACCACCCACATCAGTCGTGATGTTCTCAGTGCAAAAGGCAACACCAACGAGGCAACCGCCAGGATGGTAATCGCTATGAAGACCACAGCCATTGCAATATCGACGGCCTGTCCGGACAAAGGATTCCAGCCCAACGCCCGTTGAGCCGATTCAAGCAGGCTCAATGAGGCCGGCGATCCGTTCTGCGCCGAGGAAGGCAACATGATATCGCCGAACAGCTGACGCCAAAATCCTTCGTCTGCGTATCGGATGGAGTTGAGAATGGTGGGGGCCACGGCAAAAGCTGCAGGCACGGGAATCAGCAATAATGCGGCGCGCTTGCGCTGCACGAACAGCAGGAAAATAAGGAATACCACAATCAACGCCAGCAGCAGTTGCGGCTCAGCGGCCACCACGGGAACAAAGCACAACGCGGAGATGGCCGCGGCTTGTACGGACGGGTGAGGCCTCAACGGATCCTCGGTGTGGTACATGCCCACTGCACGGAACACGAATGCAAAAGCGGCAGGCAAAAACACCAGAACGGTGAGCATGGGAAGATTCGCCTGTGCATACCAGCCAAACATCATGCCGGTTGAGGCCCATAGCAATCCGCCCAGCACACGGACGACATCCGAACGCGTAAAGATACCCGCCAGTGCCCAGAATGACAAGGCGCTCAACGGCGCAGCGGCAAACAAGATCAGTCCCAAGGCGGCAGGAACATGACCAGCAGTGACGATGGACGCGACCATCAATACCAACAGCCACGGCGTGGGGGGTGCGGGAAGGCCAACGCCGGATCCAAACACCCACGGCGTAGTGGTGGACTGCACCAATTGCTCGAAACTTGCGCCCGTGGGCAACAACGCATTGGAATACAATGATCCGTCAGAGAACAGCGAACGGAACACCGGCCAATACAGCAGCATCACCGCTACAAAGCACACCACGGCCAATCCCAAGGCCTCCGCCCAGCGGCGCATCAGACGAATCCTGAGATGGGCACGTTCCAGAGGGCTCAGCAATACCAGCCCCTTCTGGGCCATGAACGCGTCACGACGGTCATGGAATTGCTTGATTTGCTGGCGATCGGCAGTCAGCACCTGCAATGAGGACATGGACACTTTGGATTGCCGAGTCACCAGACTGCGCGATCGCATGGCACCGGCGATGGAGGTCAACGCCAACCACGGCAGACACAGCTGCACCCATGCCTCATATGGCTTTTTGCGGAACAACATCGCTATGGCCATGCCGAAACTACGCAATAAACGCCACAGCCATACCACTATCCATGCCGAGCGTGCAATGTCGGTGTACAGATACCGCTGCTGCGAACGAGCCACCGTCATGGCCGGATTGATGGCACTCTCCTCATTCAACGGTTCGCCGCCACGGGTACGGATGCCCTCATAGCGTGCGCGACGATGCGAGATTTCCGCCTGCGGCACAATAACCACGCGCCTGCCGCTTAAGCAGACACGGCGGCAGAAGTCAACCGATTCACTGTAGGTAGTGAACCAATGATTAATGCCCTTCAGTCGTCTGAGTTGCGATAACGGAACCAATGCTCCCGCAAGGGAAACCGCGAAAACATCCTGCCGACCATCATATTGCTCTTGATCGGGCTCACCGTCGACCACGAGGGAGTGCACGGCATGATTGCCGGCGTACATACCAACATCATGCAATTGGGTGCCTCCCCAATCGCACTGTTTGCATCCTAGGATGCCGGCTCCGGAAGCATTGCGCCACGCCTCGAGCAATCGCTCCAGGCACCAGTTATCCGAAGGACGGGAATCATCATGCAGCATCCACACCGCGCGCGTGGAAGAATCAAGATCGGCGGCGGCGAGCGCCTTGGATACGGCATCACCAAATGAACGCGCCCCCTTGGCACGCACCACTTGCACGCTCACCTGCTTTGCCTGCGGCACCTCCATTGCGGGACCTGCAGGTGAGTGGATCACCTCAAATGAAGTTTGCACCGATCGCGTTGTGAGCCCAGTGGCATCGGCTATGACGATAACGCCCGGCAATACGCTTTGCGTGAGCAGCGAGCGAAGCGTGGCATTGAGAAAACGCATATCCGCTTCAACGGTGACTACCGCCACTATGCCGGCATCCACATCCTGCCGGTGCGTGTATGGCCTTGCCGATATGGCATCGACCACAGCTTCATGGATATCGCTATTCGCTGTCGGATTCATAAACTCCCAGTGTACGCACTGACCTTGAAGTGGCCGTGCATATAGCTATGCCTGTTCCCTGTGGTCCTTCTTGTACCGGCGGCGTTCACGCTCGCTCATACCGCCCCAGATACCAAAACGCTCGTCATGGTCAATAGCCCATTTCAGGCATTGCTCGCGGACTTCGCATTTGGCGCATACGCGCTTGGCGTCGCGTGTCGAACCACCTTTTTCCGGAAAGAACGCTTCGGGATCGGTCTGTGCGCACAATGCTTTGTGCTGCCAAGACACATCACCATCGGGCTTGAACAGTCCCCACAACTCATTCAAAGGCTCTTCGGCAGAATCGTCAATCGCACCCCACATGCGACCCTCCTTGCCTATGAGTTGTACTTGCACCCACAAATTACACACATGTGACTTGGAATTTGTCAAATCAAGTCTCGTGTCATTACAGTTTTTTCCGTCTCAATGTGCTATACGCCGTCCACCGAGCACTGCACTCCATAACCAATTGAGATGAATATTGTGCCGTTCCTGCACAGGAACAGCGCTCCCTAGGTATGGCACGGCACAGCATGTGCAAAAGTGTCATTCAGTAAATTGAGCAGTTTTGGGAGAATTGCATGACGCAGGAATCAGGTGGGGCAGATCCGCAGATCAATCCGCCGAGTTTTATTCCTTCGGCAGGCCGACGTTCACGAGCATCGTCACAGACACCACGTACCATCACTCCCTCATCATCGTCGCGAACACCCAGAGCCGCCGGCGGCAACGATAACGGCATACCGCCCAGCTTCTCCCCCAATGTGAACCGATCCGCTCGCAGAAGCACCTCGGCCTCCTCCCAGCCGCAAAGCATTCCACCGACGCAGGCACGCCGCTCGTCCGGCTCATCTCGCAATGCCAGCACGCCGGCATCATCCGTCATTCGCTCCGCCACCCCCTCCAGAACGCCCGTGGTAGCTATGACGTCCGGGCACAACAGTGCCATAGCGATACGCGACCGTGGTCATAAAGTCCGCAATGGCGTCATCGGCGCAGTCATATTGCTTATCGCAGCACTGGTGCTCGCCGTGTTCGGCGCCTGGGGCTGGGTGGACGGCAAGCTCAACAAAGCGGATTGGCTGACCACCGCAGCCGACACACCGGCTTCCACCTGGCTTATTCTCGGTTCCGATGAGCGTGACGGTTCCACTAACTTTGGTGGCGTAGACGATATCAGCGGATACCGAACCGACACGATTCTGGTGCTGACCAAGCCTAAATCCGGCCCCAGTTCACTGATTTCCATTCCGCGCGACTCCTTGATGAACGTGGACGACCAATACATGAAGATCAATGCCGTGGCTCAGCTGGTCGGCAAAAAGGCCTTGGTCGGCGAGATAGAGCAGTTGACCGGACAGAAAATCGATCATGTGGCACAGGTCAAGTTCGGAGGCTTGCAGAAGGTCGTAGACGCTTTGGGCGGCGTGGAATTGTGTTACGACCAGGACGTACAGGATGCTTATTCCGGCCTGAACTGGACAGCTGGATGTCATAACGCGGACGGTTCGACTGCATTGTCGTTCTCTCGTATGCGTTATGCCGATGCCACCGGCGATTTTGGCCGCAATGCCCGCCAGCGTCAGGTCATTTCCGCCATTGTCAAGAAGGCCTCCAGCAAGGAGACGTTGACCAATCCCAAGACGGTGACGACCATGGCTGAAGCCGGCTTGAGTGCGCTTACCGTCGATGGGAAAACCACGCCGCTAACCTTGGTGAATATGGCGTTGGCGTTCAAAGACGCCACAGGAAGCAAGGGCATATCCGGCAGCGTGTACTGGTCCAATCCCGATTATTACATGGATGGCGTCGGCTCCTCCGTACTGCTTGACGATGCCAAGAACACCGAACTGTTCAGCCAGCTGGCTGCGGGCACCCACGCCGCAGGAACCGTAGGTACACTCGCCGAAAGCTGATAATTCAGCCAATCAGCTTGCCGCGACGCACGCCCGGCAAGCTGGAACCACATATCCCGTTATCGCTTGCGCTACGCGCATCCTTCATTCACGCTGAAAGCATGACTCGTGAACGGCAACGCACAATACGATTTCATCGTTCATTACCGGCCCCTGCAAGAAGGGGTGCCACAACCGCTCCGCGCGGCGCACGCTCCCGCGTGATGGTGCTCGTTGCGGCCGCCCCGATAGTGGCGCAGATCATGATGCTGGCAATGATGGCGTTGCACGGGCAATGGATGTTTGCCCTAGTCATGGTTCCCGGCATCGTCGGTGGCCTTGCATCGATGCTCGTCACATTGCCGCTGCCATATGTCGAACCGTCCCAAGGCCCTGTCGAGTCCACTGAGACACACCACGCTCCCCGAGGCCCCTCCCCTGACGCTGCCGACATGTTCTGCGCTTCCGATGCGCCCTCCATCGAATCCCTGCTGACGTTCGACCGCCTTGGCTGGCGAACCATAGTCCGCAACTGGCTTGAGCCTTCCGATTACGATGTGCCGCTTGGCGTCACCTCGTCCGGCCCGTTCATGCTCAACCTGCACAGGCAGGGCCCTCATGCTCTGGTGGCCGGCACCACCGGCTCCGGCAAATCGGTACTGCTGCAAAGCTGGTGCTTAGCTTTGGCGGCCATGAATGGTCCGGATCAGCTTAATTTCGTTTTTCTTGATTTCAAAGGCGGTGCCGCTTTCCGTAAACTCGAGCAACTGCCCCACACCATCGGAAGCGTCTGCGATCTCGATCTGGCCCATGCCGCACGGGCGCTCAAGGCCTTGGAAGCCGAACTGACCCGCCGTGAAAAGCTGTCTGCCGACCTGCATGTATCCGATATTGATGACATGCGCGACGCACCGCCTCGACTTGTCGTGGTCATCGACGAATTCCATGCGCTGAAAGACCAGCTGCCGGATTACATGCCGCGCTTGGTGCGTATCGCCTCGCTTGGCCGCTCCCTGGGCATGCATCTAATCGCCTGCACGCAGAATCCGCTTGGTCAGGTCAGCACCGATATGAAAGCGAATATGGCCATTAGCATCTGTCTGCGAGTGCGGGACGGATTGCAATCCACCGAGCTGCTGGGCGATTCCAGAGCTGCGACCATAAGTCCCGCACTGCCGGGTGCCGCCTACTGCAATGACGGCGAACACGTGACGGCATTCAGATGCGCGCCAGCCGACAATATCGATGTATATTGCCGGCAAATCGCGTTCGCTGCCCGATTCGTGGGGACACGTTCGCGACCGCCACTGTTCACCTCTCCCCTGCCACGGAGTGTCCAAGACCATCCGGTATCCGGGCAGGTGGATCGTATTCGGTTTGGCCTATCGGATAACGGCATCACACTCACCGATGCGGTTGTGCCCCTTGACTGCGGCAATATCGCCATCATCGAACCTCAGGGACGGGGCAAAACCACGCTGCTCGAAGTCATTGCCCGCCAGGTAAGTGCCGTGGACGGCCTGATGCTGCATATCAGTGGTCTATACAGGGGCCAACGACTCACGACGACCGAGCATCGTTCCCGGCTCAGTGCCGCATCAACGCGCATCGCACCGGCACCACCCCGTTTGATATGGCTGGTTGACGACGCCGACGACCTGCTGGATCCGCTCTGCTGCGATACGCAGGCCGTACGGTTCAGGCAAGCCCTTGCCGATTCGTCCATTATCGTTGTATTCGCGGTGCGCTCACCCCGCCACATACGGGTCCCGGACCATTGCAGCACACGCATTGTGTTCCCCTGCGGAGATCGAACGGCAGATTTGGTAGCGGGCATACCATCATCGCTGGTGAACACGATGAGTCAGGAGGATTTGGACACGCCTGGCCGAGCGGTTCTGATTGCGGGTGCCTCGGCATGCCTTGTGCAGTGCGCGTCATAAAATCTCCGCTTTTTTCTGGGCAGAACCTCTTGAAAAACGCACCGGTTCGTGGTTACCTTGTACAGGACTTAAGGAAAATCACATCAGCCACAGGGCTTTTAAGGGAGGCAAGCAATGAGCAACGCTTTTGATTGGCGAGCCAAGGCCGCATGTCGTGACAAGGATCCGGAACTGTTCTTCCCGGTGGGCAACACCGGTGCCGCATACAATCAGATTGAAGAGGCCAAGGCCGTATGCCGTACCTGCAAGGTGATTGATGCATGCCTCAAGTGCGCATTGGACACCAATCAGGATTATGGCGTCTGGGGCGGCCTGAGCGAAGACGAGCGCCGCGCTCTGAAGCGCCGTGCCATGCGCGCCCGCCGTTCGCAGGCTATGCAGATGCAGATCTGATATTTTTGCTTGTTTATGCAAAAACCCTCCCGTTTGGGAGGGTTTTTGCGTTAGGGCTATTACTCGTCCTGTGCGGCACGCAGCTTCATATCAAGCACCACACGGGTACCGCCTTCGCGGCGAGGCTCCCAGTTCACGGAACCACCGAAGTCGTTGGTCACGAAGGTGTTGATGATCTGCGTACCCAAGCCGGAACCGGAGGAACGTGCCATGCCGCCCTGCTCTTCAGAGCCGAGGCCGGAACCGTCGTCCTCGACCACCACATTGAGGTTCGGACCGGAACGTCCCACGGAGATCGTGATATGCCCCTCCTTGCGCCCCTCGAATCCATGCTCCACGGAATTGGTGATGAGCTCGGTAAGCACCAAAGACAACGGCGTGGCGTCTTGGGCGGGCATCATGCCGAATTTGCCCATGTAATTGATTTCGATGTGCTGATCCTTCATGGTTGCCAGATCCACAGCCATGCGCAGCAGGTTGGCAATCACCTTGTCAAAGTCCACCACTTCATCGGCTGTCTGGCTCAGTCCCTCGTGCACCATGGCGATGGTCTGCACACGGCGCTGGGCCTCCTGCAGTTCCTTCTTGACCTCGTCGGACTTGGTTTTGCGCGCCTGCAACCTGAGTAGCGCGGAAACCGCCTGAAGATTGTTCTTGACACGATGGTGAATCTCGGAAATCGTGGCGTTCTTGGTCTGCAGTTCCTGCTCGCGACGGCGCAGCTCGGTAACGTCACGACATAGGATAATCGCACCGACACGGCCGTTATTGTCGTACAGCGGCAGCGATCTCATGGAGACGGCGGAACGGTTGGCGTTGAGCTCGGAGTCAACGGCCGCCTTGCCTGCCAGCACCAGCGGCAAAGTATCCGGCACCGGATCGTTCTCCTTGAGTAGCTGGGTGCCCAGCTCGCTCAGGTATTGGCCGGGCATGGTATTGAGCAGGCCGAGACGGCGGAAACAGCTGATGGCGTTGGGAGCGGCATACCGCACCACGCCGTCCACGGTGAGGATGATGAAGCCGTCCGCCACGCGCGCGATATGACGCTGGCTCATCACCGAATCCTTGTAAGGGAATTGACCGCGCGGAATCATCTCATACAGTTGCTTTCCGGCATTGATGCTTTCGGATTCGTAGCGACCATTGGATTCACGCGTGGCCATGTTCGTCTCACGCACCACCAAGCCAAGCGTCTTGCCATTGTGCCGCACCGGAGCGTATACATTGCACACCGTGGCCTTGCCTACGGTACGCAGCACAGTGGAACGGAACACCACGCTGGATTGCATGGCGGCGTCCAGCTCACCGGTCATATCATCGGGCATGGTGTCTCCCACCACATCATCACCGCGCAGGGTCATCACGGTGGAGGGGCGGCACTGTTCCGCAACCACGTACTTGCCGTCGCCGTTCTGCACGAGCAACAGCAGATCGGCGAAGCTCAGATCGGCGATGACCTGCCAGTCGGCAACGAGATGGTGCAGCCATTCGCGGTCGTCGTCGTCGAAATCGGGGCGTGTTGCGAGAATATGTGAAAAATCAGCCATGTGTCCATCATACGCAGATAGGTTCCGCTTATCGCCGAATTACGCGGTGTGATCTGATGATAAATTACAGGTGAGTCGGTATTGACAATCCAGTAGGTTACGCTAACGTAAGTTACGGAAACGTAAGGAATGACCGTCAGCTCGCGGGGAACGAGGAATCATATGGCATCAGCAACCGACGACGAGATGGCAGCGACCCAGCAGACCAATTCCAAGGCCGCCAACGAACCGTCCGACTCGTATGTCGAGACGAAGCGTCAGGCCGTCATAGAGGCACGCGAACAGGCGCTGCAAGCCAAAGCGGAAGCAGTGCGCGTCAAGGCGCAGTTCAGGGCCGAAGCCATTCGAGCCAAAGCCGAAGAGAAGGCCAGCCGCACGCTGGCCAAGGCAGAGAACCGGGCACTGAAAATCGAGGGCATCGCCCCTGCGGAAGTGGAGCGCAAGATTCGTCTCGATGTTCACGGCCGTCCGAAGCCCGCTATGCGCGGCTGGATTCATGCGGTGGCCGCTCCCCTGTCTTTGGCCGCAGGCATCGTACTGATCTGCCTGGCACACGGAGCCAGTCTGAAATGGGCATGCGTCGTATTCATGGCATCATCGTTGGTGCTGTTCACCAATTCAGCCTGCTACCATCTGGGTGATTGGAGCCCCCGCGTCACCGATGTGCTGCGCCGCATCGACCATGTGAATATCTTTCTGCTCATCGCCGGCACATACACGCCGGTTTCATTCGCGCTGGAACCATTCTGGCGCAATATCATCATTATTTCGATGTGGGCATGCACGGTCATAGCCATCATCATCCACGTGATTTGGATCAAAGCGCCGCGATGGCTATATACGGTGGTGTACATCATCTTCGGCATTTATGGTCTGGCCTATATGGTGATGTTCTGGAATTCACCGTATGCGGGCCCCGCCGTGGTGGTGCTGTTGTGCTCGGGCGGTGCCTGCTATATCCTCGGCGCCATCGTCTACGCGCTGCGCAAGCCGGATCCCTGGCCGCGCGTATTCGGATTCCATGAAATCTTCCACTGCGGCACCGTAGCCGGCTATGCCTGCCACATGGTGGCGATCTATATGGTAATCGTGGCACTGTGGCATTAATCGCAACGCGCGAGAGCCGATAGAGCGAGAGCCTGAAACCTCAATACGAGGTTTCAGGCTCTCGCTCTATGCGCTTCTGCCTACTCAGGCCAGCGGCTTGGCGGCCTTGACGGTCACGGACAGCTCACGGCCGTTCGGTGCGGTGTAGGAGACGGTGTCGCCCACCTTGGCCCCCTCGATGGCCTTGCCGATCGGGGAATCCGGGGTCATGATCTCGTAGTCGGTGCCCACCACGATGTCACGGCTGCCGAGCACGTAGGTCATCTCGTTGCCGTTGAGCTCGATGGTCACCACGGAACCGTTGCCCACGGTACCCTCGGGAGCGTTTTCGATAATCTTGGAGTCGCGCAGCTTGACGGTGAGCTCGGTGATACGGCCTTCGTTCTTGCTCTGTGCCTCGCGGGCGGCCTGATAACCGCCATTCTCGGACAGATCCCCCTCGGCACGAGCCACGGCAATCTTGTGAGCGATTTCCTCACGCAGCTCGCCCTCACGATGGGCCAGCTCTTCCTTCATCTTGTTATATGCTTCCTGCGTCAGCAGGTAGACCTTGTCCTCAGCCATATCGTCCTCCTGAACCGTTTGATGCTGAATGAAGATACGTTATCTATAACAAAAACGCCGGCTGCGACCCCGGCGTTCGTCACATGCTGAACAGGCGTCAGCGGGTGGAAATGATGTCGATGACGAATACCAGCGTGTCCTCGCCGCCGATGCCGGCCTGCGGAACGCCGCGGGAACCGTATCCGTATTCCGGCGGGATGGACACCACGAGACGGGAACCCACATTGTGGCCCGGCACGGTCTGGTCCCAACCTTTGATGACCTGACCCACGCCGATGCCGAAGCTGGCAGGCTGGTGGCGGTCGAAGCTGGAGTCGAACGGGGTGTCCTTGCCCCACACCACGCCGTGGTAGTTCACGGTCACGGTGTCGCCGCGACGAACCATCGGGCCGTCGCCCTCAGCCAACTCAACGGCCTTGAGACCCTTCGGGGCCTCGGGCGCCGGAAACTCGATAACGGGCGTGGTGCCGAATTCGGCATTCACCTTGGGCATCTGATCTGCCATGAGTCCTCCTTCACAGACACAATGCGCCCTACAATAGCACTATTGGCAAACCTGCGGAAGTCAGCATTCAACGACGTTGACGGCAAGACCGCCTTTGGACGTCTCCTTGTATTTGGCCATCATGTCTTCGCCGGTCTGCTTCATCGTGGCTATGGCCTGATCCAAGGTCACGATATGCGAGCCATCGCCGAGCATGGCCATACGTACCGCATTGATGGCGGTGTTGGCGGCCATCGCATTGCGTTCGATGCAGGGAATCTGCACCAAACCACCCACCGGATCGCAGGTGAGCCCCAGATTATGCTCGATGCCGATCTCCGCTGCGTTCTCCACCTGTTCGGGTGTGCCGCCCATAACAGCGGCAAGACCTGCAGCGGCCATCGAGCAGGCCGAGCCGACCTCGCCCTGGCATCCGACTTCAGCACCGGAAATCGAGGCATTACGTTTGAACAGGTAACCGATGGCTCCGGCGGTCAGCAGGAACGTGGCCACACCTTGATCATCGGCATCGTCCACGAAGTGCCAATAATAGTGGAGCACGGCGGGGATGATGCCTGCCGCGCCGTTGGTCGGCGCAGTGACGATACGGCCTCCCCCGGCGTTCTCCTCGGAAACAGCCAGAGCAAATAGATCCACCCATGCGGCATCCGAGGATTCCAGCACGGCATCCTTACGACGGCTGTTGCGGCGAAGCACATCGGAGTTGAAAGCAAGACGCTGATACATCTTGGGCGCGCGCCGGGGTACGTCAAGTCCGCCGGGCAGCACCGTCTCCTTGGATGTGCAGCCGTGGCTTACGCAGTCGCGCATCACCTGCCATATGCCATCTAGCTCGGCCTTGACAGCCTCTTCCGGGCGGAGCGCGGTTTCATTGGCCCATACGATATCGGCAATGCTCATATCGTGACGCCGGCATAGTGCCACCAATTCCGTACAGGAATGGAACGGATACGGCACCTCGGTTACGGGTTCCACAGCGGACTCGTCTTCATCGGCGAAAGACATGCCGGCCAGAGGACGGTCATGGATGCCGATCATGGAATCATCGGGCGCACCCTGACGGATGAAACCGCCGCCGATGGAATACCAGACTTGTTCGTCGACCAAGTTGGCGGCATCATCGAATGCCTGGAATCGCATGCCGTTGGGATGGGCGGCCATGCGCTTCCACTGCTCGAAAATCACGTCATGGTCATAATCGAAATGAATACGCTTGGCCCCGGCGAGATTCAAGGTGTTATCCAGCGCGCAAGTCTCGCGAATATGCAGCATATGATCGGTATCCACTGTGGCCGGTACATTGCCTTCGAGTCCGGCCATAACGGCGCGATCGGTACCGTGGCCGAGCCCAGTCAAGGCCAATGAACCGTACAGCGTGGTTTTGACGCGCGTAACACGATCCAGCACATGCCGCTGCTGCAACGAGGAAGAGAACGCGTATGCTGCCGCCATAGGCCCCACGGTATGCGAGGAAGAGGGACCCACGCCGATGGTGAACATGTCAAGCACGCTGAACAATAGCTCTCCTTCTCCTGAACAAGCGTCGCCGTATAGCCATTAACGACATATACCAGCATACGTCCGTGCCGCGAAGGAGACACGGCGCTTCGGCTCTGTGCCGGTTTCAGTGCGGCACGGCCGAAAATGCTTTAGTGGGACAATGCCGAGAACATCATCACCAGCACGATGATGCCGATGATGGCGAGTGCGATCTGCACCACCATGAGTCCAACGGTCAAACCCTTTTTAGTGGCGATTTTCGGCGCATACGCCTGCGCCAGCAGGAACGCGATGAATCCGAACACCGCATAGTTGACGGTCAGGGCAATGACATCGCCATTAGCCAATACCACGCCGTTCAACGGCTGGTTGAGCGAGTTCATCATGGCGCTCATGACGAACATGCCCCAGATGCCATAGCCGAGCAGTCCCACGACGCCATAGGCCCACGGCTTGAAGGCGTCCTTCATGCGCATGGTCAGCGCTTCGGAGCACCATAGCAAAGCGAATCCGACGACGTAGGAAAAAGCCACGGCGATCAGCACCATGACGGTCATCCACGGCAGCAAAGCCACCACATTGCCGATCATGGACAGGTAGAAGCCGGAACAGGCGATGGCGCCGATGGTCAGCGCGGTGCCTGCGATGACAGCCTGGGCGAGCATGGTGGGCAAGGCGCCCTCATCGACCCGTTCGACGTCGGTCCAGCGTGAAGCCATGTGCGTTCCCTCATTTCATCAGATTCATCGTCACAACATCACACAGACTAATGGCTGTTTGTTTCGGGAAGGCGACCGATACGAAAAATCCCCGCGGCAAACGATGCTGACCGCAGTCCAGTGAAGGTGCCTCCGGTGGGACTCGAACCCACCGGAGAAAAGCACACAGCCTTACTCCCAGCTCAATCACGCGGCCCTCGAAACCTCTTTTGCCCACATTTTGCCCACATTCTCACGCGCCAGCATCTCACCCATGCGCTCCGACAGCTCATCCAGATCATCGTTGAAAAGGTCGGCGTACACGTCCAACGTCATGGCCGCGCTCTTGTGCCCCAACTGCCGTTGCACGGCCTTCACGTTCGCGCCCGCTCTGACCCATGAGACTCGCGGCCGTGTGCCTCAGGTCATGAATGGTGAGGTGGCCGGGTATGCCGGCACGCCGCAGGCCGACCGACAGCCAACCGTCATCACGGCTCGCATTACCCCACTCGCGTATCATCATGCCCTCGCGTCCCGGCTGCTCGAACAGCAGGTCGCCGGGCTCGCGCCCCTCGCACAGACTGCGCATGATCGGGTCCAGCACGACCAGGTACATGACGGCGCGCGCCTTGTAGGTCTTGGCGCCGTCAGGTATGATGACGCCGCCCACCATCGGCGCGCTCACTCCTATATATACGGTGCTTTTTGAGATCGACGTCCATCACCTTCAGGGGTATAAGCTCGTCCCATCTCATGCCGCACAGTCCGAGCACGAGCACGAGGTCTCGTCTCCATGGCATGACGCTGCCAGCCAGCCGGTCAAGCTGTTCGGCGGTGAGGTACACGTGCTTTTTCCTGCGCTTGCGTGGCAGTTCGATGCCCCGTGCGGGATTGTCCGGGATACGCCGGTCGGCTTTCGCGTCATCCAATAATTCCGGCGAGCACGCCGTGGGCGCGGAGGACGACGCTGGCGCTCCGAGGCTTTGCGAGCACTATCTCGTTGCCTTGTTCATCTTTGGCGGTCTTGCCCTGGCTGATTCCGGTGACCCATCGTTGCGCGGCCTCGCGGGTGACCGCTGATACCGGGGTGTTTCCCCATTCGGGTTTCACCCATTTCTCCCATGCTCCTTCGAGGTTCCGGTAATGGCTGGGCTTGGCGCTGAGCTTCTTCTTGGCCAACCATGCCGGTGCCAACTCCCCCACCGTTATCTTCCCTGCAGTGGGATCGATGTACGTGCCTTCGGCCTTGGCCACGGTGACCCGTTTCGCCGCCCAGTTCTCCGCATCTATCTTGCGGCGAACTCCCCCCGTGTCGGTTTGCGTACCGTCTGGCTTGCGGTAACGGACGCGATAGCGCACTTCGCCTTTGCTGGTCTTGTATCTGGTGACGTTCGCCATGATTTTCACTCACTTGTACGGGTTTTTCCGGTTTTGATGTGTTTTAATGGGATCTGACAAGGGGCAGGAAAACACATAAGCTTATCCACTTACGCCAAAATCGAAAGGAGGCGGCCATGACCATGACGGATACCGACGTACGCGCCGCCCGAGGACGGCAAGCCACGCAACGCCGTGGATGAGAAATGGATGCGACTGCACCGCGCGATGATGAACCGTCCGGCACGACTCGCGAAGAGGAGGGCATAGGGGCCTTTAATTCGGAACCGGAAAACGTATAACGTGATTTTGGAGGACTGATGAGCCATGAGGACATCAACGAAGCAAGCGATGATTCGCGGATTCAAAGCGGAGGTGACAGCGGGACTGACGGGCAGGACACGAAAATCGGAGGCTCCGAAAATCATGACGTCTCTCGAACTGCAGACCAAGGCTTGGAATCTGACCGGCGATTCGATCCGGAAGGCGATGGATCGCCGATAGTCTCTGACTCATATGGAGGTGACGTCCTGCCCCTTGCCGTCCAGCAAGGAACTCGCCGAATACGAACAGACTCTTCCCGGCGCGGCGGACAGGATTCTTCGTATGGCCGAGGATTCCTTGCATTCCGAAATCGACAGTCAGAAACGTGTAGTCGAAATCTATGCCGATGACCGGAAAGCGGAGAACTGGGTCTACAAATTCACCGCCGTCGTATTCTCTTTGATTCCCGCTGCGGCGTTCATCTGCGCCGTGGTGTTCTTTGCTCTGGGCATGAACCCGGCCGCGTTCATCAGCTTCGCCGGAAGCGTCGGTTTCATTATGCCGCGTATCATCGAGGCGTTCAAATCCGGGAAGGCATCGAAAGGCGATGACAAGCACAAGTCCGCAAATTGACATTTCGGGTATAGCTTCGCCCCGTGTAGGATAGTGGGCGAAGCGTCCTCCTTTCTTGAACTAGCTGGATTCTTCACTTGCCCTGTTGGCGCTGCAACGCCGGCAGGGCAACTCTTTTATTTCAAGGTTGTATCGCTTCCATCAGCGGGACATGTCGCCACATCCCGGCCATCGATGGATAGCGTCGCGTTCCATTTGATGCCGGTGCCGCGAATATCCTGATTGGGCAGCATCGCGTAGAAAGTCCCGTCCTGCAGAGTCACCAGATCATTCCATGTCCCGAGATTGTTCTGCTTGCTTGTTCCCATGTCGAACACGAATACCGAGGTCTCGTTCGAGTTGACGACATTCTTGAAACCCGCCTGCCACATCTTGCCAGAATCATTGGTGAAATTGATGTAGTACCCGTAATAGTCGCTCGCCTGTATCGAACTGTTGTTCGGTATCTCGACTCGAATCTTGTATGAGCTGGTATCGATTTTCACCGACTGGAGCCTTGGGTCGGAGCCGGAGCATTCGCCGTGTAGTCCGTTATCGATTAACGGTTCCTGACTGCTTTGGGAATCGGTCCTTTGATGGCGTCTTCAGCTTCCGACTGGATCTCGGCTTTGTCGTTGGCCGCCGTTTCCTTGTTTGAGCCACAGGCGGCAATAGAGCCGAGCAGTAACACCGATGTCACTACTGCCATTGATTTTCTTATACCGTTCATTTTTGCACCGGCTCGTATGTGGGGTTGTCGTTGTGGCGGTTCTCGTATGCGGGGAGCTTTAGGTCAGGGAAATCGTTGCGCACTTTTTCCCAACGTTCCTTGTTGGCAAACAGGAGTGATTCGTTGATGCCGTTGCGTACCGCGCATTTGATGACGAAGTAGCTGATGCCGAGTCCTATCAGCAGAACGATAATCGCAAAAATGAGAGATGCCGAATCCATTGTTTTCTTCTTTCTTCTAGGCGGCCACGCTGTCGTGTAGCCAGTTCTTGTAATCTTCTATGACTTGGACGGTCACGTTGAGTTCAGCGGCAATCTGGTAAGGGTTGCTGTCATACATGCGTTCCGCCAAGGCGTATTCGGCTGGATCGATGAGCAGTATGGCGGTCTCGCGCCGGCAGCGTTGTTCGAGCTTGCCGCCGTTGCACCCGTTGCTGGTGTCGTCTCCGTGTCTCCAGTGGACAAGCTCATGCACGAGCGCGCAGCGTTTGCGTGTGTAGGTGATGCGCCGGTCGATGAGCACGGTGTTGGTGGCGAGGCAGTATATGCCCGTCGAGTTTGCCGGGCAGTCGGGCGCTGGCCACGTGCAGGTTTGGCGCGACCTGATACAGGATCATGCGCATCTGCCCATAGCTCATGCGCGGCGACAACGGCAGGAGGGGCTCTTTCTGCCATCCGTAGTTCATTCGTCCCCTCCTCCAGTTATTCCGGCAAGCAGTCTCGCACAACTTTCATCGGTGAGTGAGTAGAAGGCCGGCCGGGTGCCCTTATGCGACACTGCACCGGTCTCCTCTAGAGAGCCGAGGCCTTGCGCGATTTTCTTTCTTCCCAGACCCAGTCCCTCGCCCAGCTGCCTACGGGTCACCCTGTGCGGGGATTCCCCGAACAGTTCCTCCTGCACGAGCACCGCGATTATGTTGGCTTCGACGTCGTCCCACTGCCGTTCCTCTTTCAGGCTTTCGAGCCGGTTCACGGCGTGCAGGAGCATGGAGCCTTTCTCAGACAAGTCATCGATGAGTTTTTTCTGTGCGTCCGCGACGAATTTCATCATCCGGTATGCGAATATGCTGCCGTCACGCCGGTTCAACGGGTGCTGTGCGTCTTCGAAGGCCTTGTAGTAGCGGTCCTTGCCGTCGTAGATCACGGGGCTGAGGCTGATGGCGGTCGGTGCGCTCAGGTGCTGTCTGAGCTGCAGCGCGAACAGGAATCGTCCCGTGCGCCCGTTGCCGTCGTAGAACGGGTGTATGTATTCGAATGCGAAGTGACACATCGCCGCTCGGATCAGCGGTGGCACGTCCCGGTTGCGTGAGAGTGTCAGCCATTGCGTGAGCAGTACTTTGATTTCCGATTCGGGGGTGATGCCGGTGTGGATTCTTTTGCCGGTGGATGGGTTGTCGATGTAGACGGGCCCGTTGCGGAACAGTTCGCCGTCCGGCTTGTCCTTCTCGGCGAGTTCGCCTGACATGACTTTGTCGTAGATGGCTCGGATCTCGTTGAGTGTTTCGGGCATGGGTTCGGGCTGTTCGTCGCTGAGTGTGAGGAAGAGTTTTGCGAATTCGCTGAATCGTTTGTGCGGCCCGTCGTTGAGTGCGGCTTCGAGGGCGTCGCTGATTTCCCTGCGTGTGGAGCGGACGCCTTCGATGTCATTGGTGCTTTGCATTTCCGTGCCGATGAGGTCGTGCAGGTAGGCGCGGCGTGCGATTGGGGGCAGCGCGTTCCATAGTTCGATTACTTTGTTTTCCTGGTCGCGTATGCTGTCGGCGATCGTGGCAAGTTCGCGGAAATTGACGACGAAGAGTTCGTTGCCGCGTAGTGTGATGCCGGATCGGAACGTGCTCCATCCGTTGAGGCGTTGCCGGTATTCATGTTCGGCTATGGTCTCCGGTGTTTCCGTGGACTGGCTCATATGCACGGTTTGCCGAATGCTTTTATAGTCCATCGTATTGTTCCAATCGTTCCAGAAAAGCATTTATATAAACGAAAATCATACTTCTAATGTTCCAAAACGCCGAAATGGAACATTAGAGACATGAAATATCACGCCGGACCGTCGCCGTCCCCGTCGAACTTGTGCTCGTCTTCCAAGGCGGCGATGTCGAGGTCACCACGTTTGAGCTTGCTAAGGGTCTCCGCCACACGAGCATTATCATCATCGACAGTAGATCGGACGATGGGTTCTGGAGTGTCGGCTGAGGACTGCTGCGTTCTTAGCATTTCGAATATTTCGTTAATTGAATCGCGTTCTTCCTGCGTCATAGACATATATTCTTCGTTTTCGAGCTCGTTTACTCGATCTATCACCATATGAAGTGCCTGCGCTGGAAGACAATGGCTTATTGCGCTAAGTCTGATGAATTCAGAAAGTCGGACGGGAGCTTTATTGCCCATTTTTATATCCCGAATACGGCTATAGGTTACTTCACCATATGTCAGGCTTTCCATTTCGCGGTAAGAAGCACCTAATTCGTCCAACAATTCAGACAGTACGTCTCTTGCTGCGTAGTCGAAAATATCCCATTCAATCTTTGTTGCCATGTGCAAATGTTATCACCTGACAGCAGTTGGCAACGCCGCAGAAATACTGTTGGCATATGACAACACGCCGTAGCGTTTGACTTCGTTTGTGGCAGGTGCCAATATACAAATCGCGATTGCATCAGCCAACAACACAGCAGCTTCGGCCGCGAAGAGCCTCCGAGTAAAAGTCCTGCTCGATGAGGTGCCGAAGACATATATCGCCTCCAAGGTCGGACTCAGCCGAATGACCGTCGGAAAGCATCTCAAATCGGATGCGTCTGTTCAATAGAAGTTAGGCCGATGCGGCATAACTTTCAGGTCCGAAAAGCGGTGGGAATTAGTCCGTTCACCGAAATGGCGAGATGAAGGGCACCGGCCCGCCATAACCCGGCTATTTTCCCGAGTTGAAACACACCCGGCCGAACAAGGCCACTCGGGAAAGGAAAGGAATGACGAAACCGGTGTCGATACAACAACGTATCAGGATTCTCGACGCCCAGGGCGTGTCATGGCGCGAAATCGCCAGACGGCTTGGCGTGTCGAGGGATACCGTCAGGAAATACGCGACCATGGAGGACTGCTCGCCGAAACCCGCGGTCAGGAAAGGACAGCGTTCCCTGACCGACGCGTGTTCCGGCACGGTGGATTCGTGGCTGGCCGCGGACAGGCTCATGCCCCGCAGGACAGGCTCATGCCCCGCAGGACAGGCTCATGCCCCGCAAGCAGCGCCATACCGCCAGACGCGTGTACGCCAGGCTCGTCGAGGAGGAGGGCTTCGAGGGCTCGTACTCGTCGGTGCAGCGCTACGTGAAGAGGTGGCGCGAGGAGCACCGGTCCGACGGCGATGGGTACCTCGAGCTCGACTGGCGCGCCGGCGTCATGCAGGTCGATTTCGGCGAGGCCGTCGCCACGATCGGCGGCGGGGACGTCAGGGTCCACTGCCTGGTCGCCACGTTCCCGCACTCGAACATGCGGTACGTGGCCGCGATGCCGGGCGAGAACGCGGAATGCGCGTGCGAGGGGCTGGCCCAGATCCTCGACCATATCGGCATGGCTCCCCGCGTGCTGGTGTTCGACAACGCCACCGGCGTGGGCCACCGCGTCGCGTGGGACAAGGTCACCGTGGTGCGCGTGTTCGCCATGTTCTGCGACCACTACCGGCTCGAGACGAGATTCTGCAACCCGTATTCCGGCAACGAGAAGGGATCCGTCGAGAACGCGGTCGGCTTCCTGCGCCGCAACCTCATGGTCCCCAAGCCCAACGCGGAGAGTCACAGACAGCCGGCGAGGCATCTGCCGTCGAGGCGCGACGCGATCGCGGATTCGGACCACTACCGTTCCGGCAGGCCGATACGCGAGCTGTTCGACGAGGACCGCGGGGAACTGCAGCCGCTGCCGCGCGCGTTTCGACGCGGTCGAATGGGTCGAGCGCAAGGCCGACAAGGAGGGCAACATCCAGATCGGCTCGGTCCGTTACCTCGCGGGCCCGTCATGGCGCGGCTGGACGCTGCTCGCCGGCCTGCGCGCGTTCGAGGCGGAGATCCGCACCGCCGACGGCAGGCACGTGAACACCCTTCCCCGCTCCTACGGGAACGGCGGCCCGACGGTCAGGAACCCCGCCACGCTGCTGCCCGCGCTTGCCCGCAAACCCAACGCGTGGGGCGAGTCGCCCCTGCGCGGCGAGCTTCCCGACGGGCTCGCCGCCCACCTCGACGCCCTGGATCCCAGGGCGAGACGGCGCGAGCTGACGATGCTGCACAGGGCCAGCCTGGCGAGCGGCTTCGGGAACGCGGTCCGGGCCATGACGGCGATCGCGGAGGACGGCAGGACCCCGGACGAGGCCAGCCTGCTCGCACTGGCCAGACGGATCGCGCAGAGCGACCCGCCCGACCCGGACGACGGGCCATCCAATGGATCAACTCGATAACCGAACCGAAACAACACACCCAAACACTCGACAATGTATAGGAGCATCTAAATACAAGTGTTCCTCATCACGCCGTCCGCGCGGGGCGGGCGTCTGGTCCGAGATCGGGCGTGACGTGATCGGATTGCCGGGAAAAGAGTTGGACGCGGCCCCGGGGATCCGGCCGGCCGAGGGAGGGCCATGCCCAGATTCCGGCTCGGGGAACCGGGCATGACCGGTACGCCTTGGTTCCCCTGACGGTAATGATGGCTTCGAAGGCGCACGACGCCCGATCAGCGTTAGTTGGAGACGGCGGGCATGTTCCTGCCCGATATCGGAATGATGTAGGACATTTTCTCCAGTTTCTCGCCGTTTATTTTCTTCATGAGCACGTCGACCACGGTCTTGGCTATTTGGTCATATGGCTGCGCGACCGTAGGCAATGGCGGGAAAACGGCCTCGGCAAGGAACGTGCCGTCGTATCCGAACATGAAGATGTCATCCGGGATCCTCATTCCTCGCGCAAGGGCCTGCCTCTGGATGGCGACGGTGACCGGATCGGCCGAGAAAACACCGTCCAAGCCGGGATATGAATCTAGGATCTCGTCCGCTGTTTTCAGATAGGTTTGGAATTCGAACTGGTTCAGCTGAAGTTCCTGCACGATGCAGGTGATGCCTGCCTCGCACATCCTTTTCGTGAAGACCTCATGCCGTTTGCTTGAAGGTGTTTTGACGTATCCGGAAGACACCAGCTGGATCACCTTGTGGCAGCCGTGTTCGATGAAGGCGTCCGCGGCGATTTCGCCGCCTTTGGCATGGTCGGCGGCGACGACGGGTATGTCTTCGGACAGATTGCGGTCCAGTGCAAC
This sequence comes from Bifidobacterium sp. M3-N-101, assembly GCF_023656805.1. Taxonomy (NCBI): domain Bacteria; kingdom Bacillati; phylum Actinomycetota; class Actinomycetes; order Bifidobacteriales; family Bifidobacteriaceae; genus Bifidobacterium; species Bifidobacterium sp. M3-N-101. The sequence continues at coordinate 177,014 of NZ_JAMOKQ010000004.1, read as the reverse complement.
GATCGGCGCATCTATATCGGAGTAATTGATGTCGATGGAATGCGAGCCTATGATGATTCCGTCGACCTTGTTGGCGATCAGCAGATCGAGGTATTTGCGTTCCTTTTTGGAGGAATGCAGCGTGTTGCAGAGGATCATCTTGTACCCACGGGCGTCCAGCTCGTCTTCTATCTGGGCGGTTATGGCCGAGAAGAAGGGATGCTCCACGTCGGGTATGACAAGACCGATCAGATTGGTCTTGTGCGTGTACAGGCTCCGCGCAATCTGGTTGGGCTGGTAGTGTAGCTCGTCGATGGCCGCTTGTATCGCGGCTCTTGTCTTGTCCGATATGTATCCACGCTGGTTGAGGTAGCGCGAAACGGTGTTTTTGGAGATTCCAGCGGCTTGTGCCACATCAGTAATCGTCACCATGAGAAAGCTCCTTATTCAATCACGCCACGACGCAGTATATGGGCTAAACATTATATATTGTTTAGCCCATATACCTTTAGTCCGGCCAAGCGATTCAGACCGAGTTCAACCCGTGTCCGATCAGATCGCGGATTGAGGCGCCTCCCTCGGAAGAAGCGAAGGAGATGCCGTTGTGGTCATTGCCCGCGAATACGTTCATTGAATGAACAATACGTCCGCCATCGACAAATATCTCCACAGAGCTTTGGTCGCTGAGCACGACCACGTCAAGCCGTTCCTTCCCGTGAAGCGGGAGGGGGCTGCGGGACGTGCCTTTGCTCCACCCATCCGCGTTGTTCCGGTCGACACGCAGCTGCGCGGCCGTGAAATCGAACGTGACGGTCAGCGCGTGGTCGTCATGCTGCCTTAGTTTCAGCGTGAGACTGCTCGCGTCGGTCTTCGTCAGGTCGATGTCGAAGGACAATTCGTAGGCCACGCCATCTCCGACCTGAATGGATGTCGGCTCTTCTCCGACTTCGAGCTCGCTCGGGATGGGCGCCTTTTCGCCGTATAGCAGCTTCACTTCGGAAACCGGTGTCGCAGATAGGGTCAGGCCGTCATTCAGGCGGATCTCTCGCGGAATGGCGAAGGAGCCGCACCAGCCTTCCCTCCAAGTCGGGCCCCAGTCTTTCCAGAACGGCATCCAATCCCATTCATTGGCCCATCCGACCATGATGCGGCGGTTCCGATGGTCCAGGAACGTCTGGGGGGCGTAGAAATCGAATCCCCAGTCAGCCTCTCCCGTGACGGTATAGGTGAAGCTTCCCGTCCGATAATCGAAATCACCCACGAAATAGACCGTGGTCCTTTCGCCGGCGCCCATGGGGGAGCAGAGGAACACCCATTTATCCCCAAGCGGGAAGAAATCGGGGCATTCCCACATGTATCCCCATTCGCCGCGTGATTCGAACAGGACATTGAAGAAATCCCAATGCAGCAGATCCGGCGAGTGATACAGCAGGGCTTGTGCTTTTCCGTCGCGTTGGGCGCCGCATACCAGGTAATAGGTCCCATCGTGTTCCCAGACCTTGGGATCGCGGAAGAAATCATGCGGGATGCCGCTGGGTGGTTCGATGACGGGATTGCCCTCATACTTTTTGAAATGAATCCCGTCCTCGCTTACGGCGACGTTCTGCGTCTGCTCGAAGCCGTTGCCGTTGTTGGCGGTGCCCGTATAGATCAGATACAGCTTCCCGTCCTTTTCGATCGCGCTGCCGGAGAAGCATCCTCCCTGCGGGTGGTCGTCATAGCTTTCGCTCGGCGCAAGCGCGACGGGCAGCTGCTCCCAATGCATCAGGTCATCGCTGACCGCATGCCCCCAGTGCATTTGCGACCAGAAGCCGCTATAAGGGTTGAACTGGTAGAAGAAGTGGTATTTCCCCTTGAAATAGATCAGGCCGTTCGGATCGTTGATCCATCCGCAGGGGCCCATGAAATGGTATCTTTGACGGCTTGGCGCCGAGGATACCGTCGGGGCTTTCTCCGCGATGCATCTTTCCGCCCGCTCGATCGCGGCCTGCATGATTTTCTCACTCATCGTTCTGCTCCGAATCGAACCGTGCGCGCAGCTTCTTGGCGAATTCCGTGTTCAGCTTGGATTCGCGCCTTGCCTTGTCCTCCTTGATTCTGAATTGCTCGTCGCGAAGCGGCTTGTATTCCTTCCAACGCTTTTCGTAGGATTCGCGGGCGGCCTTCTGCTCGTCGGTGAAGGCCGGCGGGACCAGTTTCCGCTCCGGAGGCTGCGGGACTACCGGCAGACGGTCCTCGACGGGCGCGATGGTGATGGGCGTTGCCGTCGGCAACGCCTGATACCAATACGCTGTCGAGCTCCAATCGTCGGACAGCTGGTTCGCGTGGCCGTGCTCGATGGTCACCTTCAGATGCTTGTTGAAGCGGACCGGATCGGTGATGTGCCAACGGTACGAGACCTGGAATCCATCCGTATCCCCCTCGTGGACGATGGTCCCGAAGAACGGATACGCGTTGCGTTGCATTCCCCATGCGTGGTTGAAGTAGTCTTCGGTGCCGGTGCCGTTAAGGCTCGGGTATTCCTCGCCGTCGATGAAGAACATGTCGTTGCCTTCGCCCCACCAGCTTCCTTGGAAATGCTTCACGGTGAGGTTGCATCCCACGTAATGCCCCTTGCCCTCGACATCGAGTATCGTGTAGTTGTTCTCGCCCTTGAAGTTGGTGACGTTGTTGACCTCGGGCGAATTCACCTGCAGGTCCGGCCCCCAGCCGTTGCATGGGTTCTCGCGATGCCAAGCCGCGTGGAAGTAGGCGGTGTCTTCCGGAAGCGGCTTGTCGTACATTTCGTAATCGATGTTGAAGTACAGAATAAATGGCAGCTCGTTCTCGTTGATGATCTCGATCTTCGCCTTCTTGTTGAAGGGCATGGGGAAGTAGCAGGACACGGAGCACGGAGCGCCGTATTTTCCGGCTTCTTCGGGCTTGAGTGACACATTAAACGGCATCGAGGAGAAGTTGCCCGGATAGCTGTTGCCGATGCAAAAGAAGTCACCGAGCGGCGCCAGCACGCTCGGAACGTCCTGATCGTCCCAGGTGATTTTGATCAATGCCTTGCGGTAGTAGAACGGGTCGTAGGCGTCCCAAATGACGCCAAGCGCCGGGTGGATCTCCATGACCGGAGCGGCCGAGGCGTTGAGCACCGGATCGAGGATGCTTGGCGCCACGACCTTGCGGCACGAGGAGGTCATCCACATGTGCGTGATGCAGCCGGGGCCTTCGATTTCGCCCAGCGTGATGCTCTCGCCGGCGGGGATCTCCCAGTAGTCCTGGTTCTTCCCTCGTTGGTCCCAGCTCGCGAGCCGTCCGTTCCGGGCGTGCTTAATCTCGGTGAGGTCTTTGAAAAGACCGGTAATTTCACTCATGGTAATCTCCTTTGTTTTATTGGTTTTTATTAGCCCTTGACTGCGCCGGCGACCATGCCGCCGACGATCTTCTTCTGGAACAGCCCGTAGAAGATAAGCTCGGGGATTATGATCATCACGCTCGAGGCGACGATGCCGCCGTAATCAACCGTGTATGTTCCCTTGAAGAAGGACGCGCCCATCGACAGGGTGTATGCGCTTTGCTGCCTCAGCATGACGGATGCGAACGGGTACTCGTTCCAGATGTAGAGGACGTTGAAGATGACCACCGTCGCGATGACGGGTTTTGTCATCGGCAGGATGATTTTGATCATCAGATCCCATATGGAGCATCCGTCGATGACGGCCGCTTCGTCGATCTCGACGGGCAGGGCCTTCAGATAGCCGACGAAAAGCAGTGTGTTGAAGGAAATGGAGGATGCCACATACGGGAATATGAGCGCGAATTGCTCTTTCAGGCCGAAGAACAGGTTGATCTTGTAGACCGGGAACAGGAGAATGAACGGCGAGACGCATAGGCCGGTGATCAGGAAGGCGTAGACTGCCTTGGAGAGACCCGGGCGCTTGTACGTCATCCTCGCCAGAGCAAAAGAACTGAGGAAGGTGATCGTCAGCTCGATGACGATCGAGATCGCACATACGATGAACGTGTTCGCGTACAGTCTCGGATAATTCAACGTGTGCAGCGCGTTGGCGTAGTTCGAAAAATCCAGCGCCTTGGGCCATGCCAGAGGATTCGACATGATCTCGGAATTGCTCTTGAAGGACATCATGAGCATCCACAAGAACGGGAAAACCATGATTAGCGTAATCAACGCCATTAGCACGTAGAAAACCGTCTTTGTCTTCTTGGATAGCATGGGTTCAGCCCCTTTCCTTGCTGAAGAGGAAATAGATGCCAGTGATACCCAGTGAAATCAGGAACGTGACCGTGGCGATGGACATGCCGTATCCGTATTCACTGCTTTGGAATGTCATCGAGTAGCTGTACGTGACCAGCGTCTCGGACATATGGTTCGGACCGCCGCCGGTGGTCTGCTGCACGATTTCGAAGATTTTGAATATTCCGGTGATGATCAGCACAATCACCGTGGAGATGGACGAACGCATCATGGGGATGATCACGTAGAAGACACGCTGCACCGCGTTCGCGCCATCGACCTTCACCGCTTCGAGAACCTCCTCCGGGATCATCTTGAGTCCGGCGATGAAGATGGTGGTAAGGTATCCGAGCTGCTGCCAGAAATAGATGATCGCCATGCTGTATGGAGAAAGGACGGTGCCGCCGATCCATTGCTTCGCCAGCGATCCGGCGCCGATTGAACGCAGTATGTTATTGATCACGCCGATCTTCGGATCCAGGATGTAGACCCAGATGATGCCGACGATGATGGGGGCGATGATCGCGGGGGAGAAGACCAGTGCCTTGGAGGTGTCCGCGAACTTTAGCTTGTTGTTGAGTAGAAGCGCGAGCAGGAACGAGAGCACGAGCAGCAGCACCGAAGCCAATACGAAGATTATCGCGGTGTTCTGCAGTGATTTCCAGAACAATTGATCGTGGAACAGCCTTTTGTAATTATCCAGCCCGATGAAGCGTGCTTTTCCGATGCCGGAATATCTGGTGAAGCTGTAGCCAATGGCGATGAAAATAGGCAGGATGATGAACACGACATAGACGAGGAGTGTCGGGACCAAGAAGCCTATTTTATAGCGTGTCTTACTGAGCCAACGCATACTAATACACTTTCTGTTTTCAATTTCAATTGCCGCTGGGCCGGATGGGCGATTCTTGTGTCTGGTCCAGCCCAGCTGGCTGATTTAATTGATGGCCGGCGAATCACTTGCTGTTCGCAAGGGCCTCATCCATTTTCGTGAGGGCCTGCTGTGGCGTGTAGGTGCCCTGCATAACTCCGAACAGGCCGTCGTACAGAGACTGCTGGACCGCGGACGGGACGGTCAGGTCAGGTGCCGCGACGGGCGACTCATATCCGTTGGACAGGGCGTCGGCCATGGCGGACATCGAATATTGCTTGGAGTCCGGGGTGAGGCCGACGTAGGAAGTCGCGGGGAACATGGAGTTTTCGTACGACAGTTCGGCTGCGTCCTTGCTGTAGTAGAACTTCAGGAACGCATAAGTCGCGTTTTTGATATCTTCATTGTCGGACACGGAAGCGCTCACCGCAATCGGAGCGGACGGGACCTTCATGTCGAGCTTCTGGTCGGCTTTCGAATCCTTGAAGGTCGGCCCCCACCAGAATCCGATTTTGTCTCCGAGATTCTTGTCGAACTCCGCGCAATCCCATTGGCCGCTGCCGAACATTGCGGCCTTGCCGGTATCGAACTGCTGCTTCGCGTCGAAGTACTCGATGGTCGACATGTTCTCGGGGAACGCTCCGGCTTTCGACAGGCCCTGTATCTTGGAGAACGCCTTGACCAATTCGGGATTGTTGAACTTCTGCTTTCCGTTCAGGATGTCCTGAACGGAATCGGACCATCCATATCTGGCCAGCCACAGATTGAATTCCCACATGGCGAAGGAACTGTTCTTGCTGCCGATGGCCAGTGGGGTGACGCCGCTTGCCTTCAGCTTGTCGACCATCTGGATGAACTCGTCATATGTCGTGTCGTCGTTCGGATATTCCACACCGGCCTTGTCGAACAACTCCTTGTTGTAGAAAATGCCCTGCACGTTGCTCTGGTACGGCAGCCCGTACTGGACCCCGGAGTCGTCCTGGAACGCTTTCTCGGAACCGTTCAAGGCCTTTTTGACATTCGGATTCTGCTTCAGGAAGTCCTTGAGGTCCAACAGGACCCCGGATTCGTTGAAACCGGTGACCTGGCTTCCCTCGACCCAGAACACCTGGGGAAGCGTTCCGTCGGACGCCTCCAGTTTCATGTTCTTGTTATGCGATTCGGTGTCGGCCGCCTCGAACTGTACTTTGTATTTTCCTTTGTTCTCTTTATTGAAGGCCTCGACGATCGCGTTCGTTGCCGGCTCCTGCTTGGCCGGGTTCGCCACATTGATGCCGAATTTGATCACGGTGGCGCCGTCGGCGTCCTTCGTGGCACTGGTTTTCCCTCCGCATCCGGCAAGCATTCCGACGATCATCGTCGCGGCCGCCGTCGCCGACAACACTGTCATTAACGCGTTCTTTTTCATGATGCTCCTTCGCCATTCAATGCCCGCAAAACAGGCATTTCCTCCTGTGTCTCCGTGGACAAGGGATATTTCAACCGATTAACATTCTTTTATGCCGCACAGCAATGTCCGAGCGTAAAAGAATAAATCTACAAGTTAACGTTAAACGTATAACCTTTGTTTGGAATCTCCTCTGTTCATCGTTGACGATTCTCATGATACTTGCGAACGAACGATATGTCAACCGGATAACATATTTCTTTTCAAGACTGCAGAATTGGCTCCATATAGCCATTCTCTCCGCGTGTTTCCACCTCGGTTGAGGGTGATGTCGGGAAATTTGCTTGTTTTCGGATTCTGATGTGACGTACATGTTCCATGTACATGTTTGGTATGCGGCCGTGTTTCCCAAATAGCTTCGACCGAAATCCGAAGTGGCGAGACGAGATTCCTCGAACGTCGCATGGATCCGTCGCTCCATCGTCCTTGGTGTTGCGCCAACGCATCATTGTCATCGAAAATGAATTCCGGACGGGGGTGACCTATCGTTCCGCGGTTCGAACGACCTCATATGTGCATCATTTGCCTGAGGACGCTCTGGCGTGACTGGCATGCCAACAGTGCCGAGGTGACCGTCACGCCATAAAACGGTAAGCCATGTCGATTGAATAACCGGAATCATGATGTTTTCTAGTCTGCTGCTCCCGGCTGAAAGATTTTTCGCAATGTGGGCGGTTCGATCCACTCCCTAAAACGGAGGTTTCCGGAACGGATGGCGGATCGGTCGCCGTGTCCACGACACTCCGACGAATAATGTTCCGAAACTCCATGCCATTGACGGGTAGTGGCATGGTCGGACACATGGCGAGCATGATTTACGGATACGCGAGGATCTCCACCAACGACCAGACCACCAGCCTGCAGAAGGACGCACTCGAAAAAGCCGGCTGCGACCGGATCTTCACCGACGTGGCCTCCGGCGCGAAGGCCCATCGTCCTGAGCTTGACCACATGCTCGACCTCCTGCGCGAGGGCGACATGGTCGTGGTGTGGAAGCTGGACCGTCTCGGAAGGAGCATGCAGAACCTGGTCGACCTGATGACCACGTTCGACGAGAGGGGAATGCAGTTCAGATCCCTGACCGAGTCGATCGATACGAGCACTCCAGGAGGCACGCTCGTATTCAACATCTTCGGCAGTCTCGCGCAGTTCGAACGTGATTTAATCCGAGAACGCACGCGCGCCGGACTCGAGGCCGCTCGTGCCCGCGGGCGGAAGGGCGGACGACCCGCCAAACTTGACGAGAAGCAGGTCAAAGAGGCGCGGCGTCTGTACGAATCCAAGACGGTGACGGTGGACCAGATTGCCGCGATGATGGGCGTCGGACGATCCACCATCTACCGTTGTTTGAATTGATGAGAGCTTTATTCCAAGAGTGCCGAATAATTTAATCAACAATATGCCATCGGCATTATTCACTGTCATCTTCGACGAGAACTAATGCATTGATGCCAATTTCAGCTGACAGGGCATCGAAGAACCAGCAGAAAACTTTTGCTTAGAGTTGTAAGGCCGATCCCCGAGCGAGAGGACTGGCCTATTGTCTATCTTCCTACTGGAAGAATGAGGAACGAATCATCGTTCATTTGGACTCGAACAGTGTTGGTGGATTTGTTCACGACATAAGGGATGCTTATACGTTTCGTCTCACCGATTTGTATGTCGGATCCCGGGTATACGCCGAATGCCGCGCCGCCACCGCACTCATATCCCGGATATTTCAAAGATGAGTCGGAACTTGTGCGCTGAACGCCTTCTTCGTCTGAAATGGTTCCGATTTCGTCGAATCTTATATGACCTGAATAGTCATCGGACACGGGATGAGAAATATTTTTGACGATCAACAGGAGGTATCCGCATTCTTGATCGTCGCCGGCTTCTCCGAACTGCTGCAAAGCGACCGTGTCTTCTGGACGAATTGCGAAACCTTCGACGGTGACTTCCACTTGGCCCTTGGATGTATCAATTTTCACGGCTTTGCCCAAGGAATCCATTTTCCCTAGAAATTGTTGGCTTGTCTGCTCTAGCGTTACGAGCGCGTACTCCTTGGCTTCTTCTGTTATCAGCTTGTTCTGTATCTTCAACCCGGAATCGATAAATTTGCTGTTATAGGCATCTGCGTCGTCAGGGTAACGGCCAAGACCGTCTTGCTGCGACTGTAGGGAAGAATCGTAAGATTTGAAAAATTCCCTGAACGAGGCGTCTACGAATTCGGAAGCATCGTGATTTGAAAGGGTTTCTTTTTCGTCGGAAACTGCCTGCAGTGTCTGCTTGGCCCAGTTTTGTGCGGAACCGGTTGTTTCCTCCATTACGGAATTTTTCTTGTCGAAGGCATCAATCAGATTTTTGACGCATCTCTGCTCCTTGATAAGTCCTTCATATCTTCGGCTAGCCTTTTTCAAGGTGCCGGCATTGCTGACCTTCTGCTTGTCTTCGCTGGATAGGGTGTCGTATTTCTGTCTTGCTAGCGCAATTGCCTTTTTAGAGGAGAGGGATACTTTGCCAATAGAGGAGATGGCTTCTGTTGTTTCCTTTACTTGGCTTCCCTCACAGGCGGCTGTCCCCGCAATTAAGGCTAGTCCGATTATGCTTGCTAATAGTCGTTGCAGCGGTGCATCTCTTCTTCTCCTGTCTCAGCTCGGATGGTGAGGTTTCCTTAGATTTTCTAAGTATTCCTGGCCTTTCGCTGTTTGGTGTGGGTAAAGCGGGTCAGGTGGCGACGGTTCGCAGGTCGAGTCTGCCGCAGGTCAGGTAGATCATCGTGCTGAAATAGTCCATGTTCCTGAAGCCCCTCGCGCGGGTCTTGACGTTCTGGATGATGCTGTTCAGGCCCTCGAGGACCGCGTTGGTGCGCCGGTGGTCGAAGTAGGCCAGGATGTCGTCCCAATGGCGGCGGAGCTGTCGGGCGAGGGCCTTCATGGGCTCCAGCCTCGATTGCATCATCCACGAGCACAGGCGTTTGAGCCCCGTTTCGGCCTCGGTCCTGTTCGCGCTGGTGTCGTAGATGTCCTGGAGGGTCTCGCGCATCCGGCAGGCCCGGGCGGTCTTGAGCCGATGCCTCCGCAGGCCGCGCTTGATCTCCAATTGGAGTTCGGTCAGGTTCGACTCGTTCCTGGGCCACAGGTACTTCGTCCTTTTTCAGCAGGCCGTTCTCCCGGTCCTCCGCCTTGTGCACCTTGTAGACGGCTTTGTTGGCGTGCTTGACGACATGGAACCTGTCGATGACCTTCGCGGCGTTGGGCAGGTGCTCGCGGATACCCTTGGCGAATCCTCGGCTCATGTCGCACGTGACCAGCCGCACGCGGTCCGGGTCGCCGTTGTGGTCCATGAAATCCCTTGCGAACCGTTCGACGGTATGCGCGTCCTTGCCCGGCGTCACGCAGACCACGTTGCGCTCCGTCAGGTCGGGGGCCACGGTGATGCACCCGTGGCCCCCGCGGCTGGTCTCGTCGATGCTTATCGCCTCCACGCCCGTGTAGTCCCCGTACGGCATCGCCTCGTCCACGTAATGGCGGATGAGGCGCCACAGGCGGGTGTCGTGCTCGCCGACCTGTACGGCGACGTCCGCGACCGGCTGGCTTTTCGCCAGTTCCACGACCATCGCCTCGAACAGGAGCGCGGACCCACTGCCCGGACGCGACCACGGCACCGTCACGGTCCTCACGTGTTTGTGTTCAATAAGGAATTATTGATTCGAGGTGGTGACGTTTTCTTGGACTCCCCGACCGGGAGGAGAACCCCCTTATGGCAAGGTACGGCAGGGAGCAGCGCGGCAGGGCCGTGGACCTGTACGTCAGATACGAGCGCTGCGCCGCCGACGTGATCCGCGAGCTCGGCCATCCCGGCAAGGGCGCGTTGCTGTCGTGGTACGCGGACCGGCTCGAGGAGGAGCGCACCCGTGGCGGAGACGCCCAGGAGGAAGCCCCCGACGGCCGGAGAGAGGAAAGCCGGCGTGGCGACTATGGCGTCGGGAAACATGCCGACGTCCGCATCCGGGCCTCGGGACACGGCGGATCCGGCGGACACGCTGGGTCCATGGAGGCCAGACTCGCGCGCTTGCAGGCCCGTCTGGACGAACTGGACGCCGACGTCGAACGGCAGCGGCGGGAGAAGAAGGAACTCGACATCGAGATCGCGATCCGGAAGGGCACGTTGGAGCTGTTGGGAAAAGAGCCGGGCACAGACCCGGAAAACCCGGCCAGCCGAGAGAAGACGATCCTCGTCAAACAGACCAGTGAGAGGCTCGGCGTGACCGCCGGAAGCCTGTTGCCCGCGGTGGGCGTCGCGCGCGGCACGTACCACTACCAGCCCGACGCCATGAAACGCCCCGACAAGGACGCGCCGCTGCTGGAGCTCGTGCGCGAGGCGTTCGAGAACAGCGAACGCCGCTACGGGTACAAGCGGATCCACCTGGAGCCGGAAAGCATGGGTATCAGGGTATCGGCCAAACGGATCATGAGGCTCATGACGAAGAACGGGCTCAAGCCGTCGTTCAAGAGCGCGAAGCGGTACGGCTCGTACAAGGGCGAGCTGACCAAGGCCCCGGCGAACCTGGCGGACGGGGATTTCCACGCCGAGCGTCCGAACATGCCGTGGGTCACGGACCTCACGGAGTTCTCGATCCCCGCGGGCAAGGCCTGCCCGTCGCCCGTGATCGACTGCCATGACGGCATGCCGGTCGCCTGGACGATCGGCACGAGCCCGGACTCGGCGTTGGCCAACGGCATGCTCGCCGACGCGTGCTCCACGCTCAAGGACGGAGAGAAACCAATCATCCATTCCGACCATGGCTGCCGTTACCGGTGGCCCGGGTGGATCCGCATCCGCAAGGACGACGACCTGACGCGTTCGACGGGCGCGAAGGGATGCAGTCCGGACAACGCCGCCGCGGAGGGGTTCCTCGGCCGTCCCAGGCAGGAGTTCTTCCACAAACGCAGCTTCGCGGGCGTCTCGATGGACGGATTCATCAACATGCTCGACGACTACATGGTCCGGTACCGGGACAAGAGGATCAAGACGGAGTCCGGACACGGGCATCATGGACCGTCGACGCAGACTCGGTCTTATGGCATGATCGGTGGTGATGGAATCAATGACGAGTCCAACAAAACGGCACCATCCCCGTCTAGCGAGGGTGCCTCCAACGGGACTCGAACCCGTAAGCCGAAGCGGTCGATTTTAAGTCGACTGCGTATACCAATTTCGCCATGGAGGCCTGCCGGATTTTCACCGGCTTAGTTATTGTACGCTACCGAGCGAGAAGACGGCGCCCATAATCGAGCACAATGCCATCCAGCAGACCATGTTCACTCGCGACGAACGAGTCGATGGCCTCGCCGTGATCGGCTTGGGCCGCCTCGCTCACTTTGGCGAGCACGCGGCTCCAGACCACAGCACCACCACCGACCACATCGATACGGCCCGGATGAATGGTCTTGTATGCGCTGCGTTCGGCTCGGGTCATGCGCAGGAATCGGTCATCCACTGCGTACGCATCTTCAAGGCTCAGTCGATGGCCATCGACCACGGTGTGATCGTATTCCTTCAATCCCATGGCCAGGGCGGTCATGGTGGTCACCGTACCGGACACGCCGATGATGGTACGTGCCTTGCCAGCGTCCACAGTACGGAACGCCTCATCGATATGCTCGTCGATATCGGCTATCGCCTCATCAATCTCCGCTTGTGTGGGAGGATCGGTGACGAGATGGCGTTCGGTCATGCGCACGGATCCGATATTCATGGAAAATGCACCCTGCACCTGTGTGGTGGGGGCGTTCACGCCATCACCGCCGATCACCAGTTCAGTGGAGCCGCCTCCCAAATCAACCACCAGATAGGGTGCCGGCAAATCATCTCGGTTGACTACGGAAGTGGCACCCAAGAAGCTGAGATCGGCTTCTTCGGTACCGGGAATGACTTCAGGACGGACACCAAGGATGCTCTCGATGCCATCCTCAAATTCCTCACGATTCTCAGCATCGCGCGTGGCAGAGGTGGCCACGAATCGCAGGCCGTCGACCGGATGCTCGGCGAGTACGCCGGCGAACTCACGGGCGGCTTCATACGCGCGTTCCAATGCTTCGCCGGCAAAACGATGGGTTTTGTCCACGTCCTGACCGAGTCGGATTACCCGCAGGATGCGGGGTACGACTTCATGCATGCCGTCGGCGTCCACGCGCGCGACTTTCAATCGGATGGAGTTCGTGCCGCAATCAATACCGGCAACGGTTACGGATTCCTTGCTCATCGCTTTCCTCTTCTTCTTGTACGGACAATGGCACACGTGCCATGCGCGGAATCGTTGCTCAGTCCTCCAGCGAGCAGCGACAGAGGGCGGGGTCGAACTCATCCTTGATTCGTTCGAGTACCATGTCTCCGATTGGATTGGCTCCCGGCCCCATGACCAGCGATTGGGCCAGTAGCGCATGCAGGCATTTGACACGTACAGGCATGCCGCCGGCCGAGGTCCCCTCAATGTGCTCCTCGCTGTCGCCCAAACGGGTTGCCAGTTCATGGCGGAAGGCCAGATACAGTTCATGTGCCTGCCTATAGGCGGCCTGCAGTTCCTCGTCGGCGCCCAGCATGTCGTTGTATTGCTGCATGATGCCGGCCGCTTCCACGTGGGAGGCGGCCTTGACCGCCTCAGGCCCCGTCAGGTAGCAGGTGGTGGGAAATGGTATGCCGCCGGGCAGCACGGGCCGGGTGATGACGGCGAGCGGACGCCCGCATACGCATCGGGCACCCACAGCAACCATGCCGCGCGGATAACGTCCAAGCTGGCGTTGCACCACATCGATGTCATGGTCGGTCGCGGGTTCGGCAAGAATCGCGTCAACGAGAGCCTTGGCCTTGGCGTCGATATCGATGGTCACTGCTGGGTTCCCTCCCCTGTGTTGGTCTGATTGCTGTCTTGCGTGTTGTTCTGTTCATCCTGCGTATTGCCGGAATCAGAGCCGCCCGAGCTGTCATCTTTTGATTGAGACACAGGCTCGTCGGCTTTCTTGAACGAGTAGGCGAGCTCGCTGTACCATGGCAGCACTTTCTTGTTGGATTCCGAGGACGAGGACGAATCAGACTCGGAATCCTCGCTACCGGTCACGGCTTCCGGATGAAGCACATGAACTGCGGTCTCCCCGGGAAACACAAAGCCGAGACGCTCACGAGCTTGGGCGGTGACGTAGGCTTTGTCATCCCAACGTTTGATGTCGTTTTCCAATTCCTGTTTTTTGGCCACCAACGAGGCTTCCTCTCGTTTGAGGCCATTGAGTTCGGCAAGGTTCAGCGCATAGGTGTGAAACGTGGAAACCAATTGAATGGTACCAAGAGCCACGATAAACAGGGAAACGAAAAATGCGATTGGTCCCGCACTGTTTTTCTTTCTGGCCGTTGCTTTGCCGGGTTTACCGACTTTGCCAGATTTACCGGACTTGCCGGCGCGGAACGACTTGCTCATGACACACGAAAATACCCGTCGCATTCGACTTGACGAATGCGACGGGCATCAAGCTTGCGCTGAATATCACGCCTTTACGGGCGTTTCAATTCACTTGGCCAGGTACTTCTTGCAGGCCTTGAAAGCGCTGTAGCCGGCGTACTGAGCGGTGGAGCCAAGCTCCTCCTCGATCTCGAGCAGGCGGTTGTACTTGGCAACGCGCTCGCCACGGGCCGGGGCACCGGTCTTGATCTGGCGGGTGTTCTTAGCGACAGCCAGGTCGGAGATGGTGGTGTCCGGGGTCTCACCGGAGCGGTGGGAAACCATGGAGGTGTAGCCATTGGCGGTGGCCAGCTCGATGGCGTCGAGGGTCTCGGTGACGGAACCGATCTGGTTCAGCTTGACCAGCAGGGAGTTGGCGGCGCCGAGGTCGATGGCCTTCTGCAGACGAGCCGGGTTGGTGACCAGCAGGTCGTCGCCGACGAACTGCAGACGATCGCCGAGGCGAGCGGTAATGGCAGCCCAGTCTTCCCAGCCTTCCTCGTTGAACGGGTCCTCGATGGAGACGATCGGGTACTCGTTGATGAGGTTCTCGTAGTAGTCGAGCATGTAGGCGGAGTCGCGCTCTTCACCGTCGAAGCGGTACTTGCCGGTCTCCTTGTTGTAGAACTCGGAGGAGGCGACATCCAGGCAGATGCCGATCTGCTTGCCGGGCTCGTAGCCGGCAGCGGAGATGGCGTCCATGATGTACTTGAGGGAGTCCTCGTTGGACTTCATCTTCGGGGCGAAGCCGCCCTCGTCGCCGAGGCCGGTGTTCAGGCCTTCCTTCTTCAGGACGTTCTTCAGGGTGTGGTAGACCTCAACGCCAGCGCGCAGAGCCTCGGAGTAGGTGTCGAAGCCGTACGGGGAAATCATGTACTCCTGAATGTCGGTGGCGAAGTCAGCGTGAGCGCCACCGTTCATGATGTTCATGTTCGGGACCGGCAGGATGTGGCCGTTGGTGCCGCCGATGTAGCGGTACAGCGGCAGGCCTGCGGACTCAGCGGAGGCGTACAGAGCGGCCAGGGAAACGCCGAGGATGGCGTTGGCGCCCAGCTTGCCCTTGTTCGGGGTGCCGTCGAGCTCGATCATCAGGTCGTCGAGGGCGCGCTGATCAGCGGCATCCATGCCGATGATCTTCGGAGCGATGACCTCGTTCACGGCCTTGACCGCGTTGAGAACACCCTTGCCGCCGTAGACAGACTTGTCGCCATCGCGACGCTCCCAAGCCTCGGCCTCACCGGTGGAAGCACCGGAGGGAACCAGACCCTTACCCTGAGCACCGTCTTCGGTCTCCAGGTAGACCTCAACGGTCGGGTTGCCACGGGAATCCAGAATCTGACGTGCGTACACGCTTTCAATTGCTGCCACAACTACTCCTTAAAACGGTTGTGTATCTTGAATGACATTCATAAGAGTAGTGCGATTTGTGGACGTTGTGAACAACACGCCCAAAATTTGGTGTGAGCGCTCACAATGTCGGTGTGCCGCGTGATTGCAGTCAACTTTGGAGGAAAACACTTAGGCGCTGATTACATCATTGAGATAGTCGATTTCGCTATCGGACAATTCAAGAGTGACCGCTTTGAACGAGTCCTGAATCTCCTGTGGGTTTCTAGCGGAGGGAATCGTAAACAGATTGCCATATTGTGCAAGCTCCCAAGCAAGTGTGACACGCTGGTAGGAGCAGCCGTGATTGTCGGCGACTTCCTTGAATCGGTCGAACAGATGCTCATTGAAGGGATCGAGGAAGCCACCAAGCGGCGACCAGCAGACGAAAGCCAGTCCAAGCTGTTCGCAGGTTTCCATCGTGTGGTCGGGATCGCGGTGGACCGGCGAGAACTGGTTTTGGACGGCGACCAGCCTGTCTCCCAGAATGGTATGGGCAATTTCGATGTCCTTGTTGTCGATGCGCGAGATGCCGACCGCTCTGACCACGCCCTCATCCACGAGCTGCTTGAGCGCACCCATCTGGTCCTCGTAGGGCACCTGCGGATCGTTGCAATGCGAGTACAGCAGATCAAGCGTTTCTACACCGAGGCGCCGTGCGGATTCCTTGGCGTTGGCAATCATGGTTTCAGGGCGGGCATCGGCCTGCCAGCTATAGTTTCCATGGTTGTCGAGCGTGCGCAACCAGCCGGTTTTGGTGGCCACGAGCACCTCGTCCTTCGGGCCGTGCCACGAGTTCAACGCGTCACGAACCAAGTATTCGCCATATCCCATGTCCTCCGGCTCGCCGGTTCCTGGCTTGCTGGGCAGGTAATAGGACCACGCCGTGTCAAGGTAACGGACCCCGGCATCCAGCGCGGCATGGATGGTCTCGATCGCCTGATTACGATTGGTCGGCCGCCCCTCGATGGCGAGCGCCATCGTGCCCATGCCGAGTCGAGGAATTTCGTAGCCGGCAAGTGTTGCCGTGTGTTGGTTTTTCATCGTTGTGGCCTCCATGCCAAGTCATCGAGGAGCTGATTGGTCCAAAGAACTACTTGATCGGAACTCATGGGACCTTGGCCCAGGGAGCCGGTGAACGGGGTGGGGACGATGAGCTGGTGAGTGACCGGGCGGTATTGGGTGCCCTTGTAGATTCTCGTCATGCGCATCTGAATGGATTCGGGCGGGTCAATGCGTCCGATACGCACGCGGTTGGATTGCGCCAGAATCTCCGAAACGCCGAGCTTGCGCGCCTTGAACTTCAAGCGAGCCACGTCGAAGAGGGTTTCGAATTCGACCGGAGGCTTGCCGTAACGGTCGGTGAGTTCTTCTTTCAAATCCTTGAGGTCGGCTTCATTGCGTGCGGAAGCGAGCTTGCGGTATGCCTCCAAACGCAGCTTGTCGGAATCGATGTAGTCAATCGGAATCGACGCCTCGATAGGCAGATCGATGGACACGGACACCGGCTCGACGTCCTCATCGGGTTCCTTGTATTTTTCAACGGCTTCGGAGACCATGCGCACATACAGGTCGAAGCCGACGCCCTCGATATGGCCGGACTGCTCGTCACCCAGCAGGTTGCCGGTGCCACGCAGTTCCAAATCCTTCATGGCCACGTCGAAGCCGGAGCCGAGCGCCGTGTTCTGCGCAATGGTGGCGAGTCGGTCGTGCGACTGCTCGGTCATCGGCTTGGACGGGTCATACAGGAAGTAGGCGTACGCACGCTCGCGGCCACGACCAACGCGGCCACGCAACTGATGAAGCTGGCTCAGACCGAAACGGTCGGCATGGTCCACGATCAGCGTGTTCGCATTGGAGATATCAAGACCGGTTTCGATGATCGTGGTGCATACGAGCACATCGATGTCGCGATGCCAGAAGTCGCGGATAATCTGGTCGAGCTGCTTCTCCCCCATCTTGCCGTGGGCGATGCCGACGCGCGACTCGGGCACCAGCGTGTGAATCTTGTCAGCGATGGACGAGATGTCCTGCACGCGGTTGTGCACATAGAACACCTGGCCGCCGCGCAGCAGTTCCCGGCGTACGGCTGCGGTGACCTGCGCGTCCTCATAGGCACCCACATAGGTAAGCACCGGCAGACGGTCTTCTGGCGGTGTGGCGAGCGTGGACATCTCACGAATGCCGGTCACGGCCATTTCCAACGTACGCGGAATAGGCGTGGCGGACAGGGACAGCACGTCCACGTTGGTGCGCAGGGCTTTCAGCGTTTCCTTGTGTTCCACGCCGAAACGCTGCTCCTCGTCGATGATGACGAGTCCCAAATCCTTGAACTTGATTTTCGGGTTCAGCAGTTTGTGTGTGCCGATGACCACGTCCACCGTGCCGTTTTCCAGGCCTTCGATGGTCGCGTTGATCTCCTTGGTGGTTTGGAAGCGGCTCATGGCGGCCACATTCACCGGGAATCCTTCAAAGCGGTCGGTGAAGGTTTCCTGATGCTGTTGAACGAGCAAAGTGGTGGGCACGAGCACCGCCACCTGCTTGCCGTCCTGTACGGCTTTGAATGCGGCACGTACGGCGATTTCGGTTTTGCCGAAGCCCACGTCGCCGCAGATGAGTCGGTCCATTGGCACGGGCTTTTCCATGTCGGATTTGACCTCGTCGATGGTGGTGAGCTGGTCGGCGGTTTCCTGATAGGGGAAGGCGTCTTCCAGTTCTTTCTGCCACGGGGTGTCTGGGCTGAATGCAAAGCCTTTGGCGCGCTGGCGGGCGGAGTACAGCTTGATTAGGTCGTCGGCGATCTCGTGGACGTGCTTGCGGGCTTTGGCCTTGGTGGCCGCCCAGTCGGAGCCGCCGAGTTTGTTGAGCTTGGGTGCTTCGGCACCGATGTATTTGCTGACCTGATCAAGCTGATCGGTGGGGATGAACAGTTTGTCCGCCGGTGCACCGCGCTTGGAAGGCGCGTATTCGATGACCAGGTATTCGCGGGTGGTTTTGTTGGCGCCGGTGCCGATGGTGCGCTGGCGCATTTCCACGAATCGGCCGATGCCGTGCTGCTCATGCACCACGTAATCGCCTTTTTTGAGTTCCACTAAGTCGATGGCCTTGCGCCGGCGTTTCGGCGTTTTGGCCACAGCAACCGCAGAGCTTCGACCGGTCAGGTCGCGTTCGGTGAGCAGGGCGATTTTGGCGGCATTGTCCACGAATCCATCGATAGCCTGAGACCGGATGGTATCGAACGTGGTGATGCCGGTGGTGTTGAGCGCACGCTTCAGACGAGCCAAGGTACCGGCGGCAGCAGCGGTAATGGTGACGTGGAAGCCAGCATCCAACAGGCCGTCGATTCCTTGTGAGGCCTTGGCTTCATCGCCGCGGAATTCGGCTGGGTTTTGCGCGTCGAGCTGCACATGGCCGGCCAGCGTGGTGTCTACACCGAAACTCGTCAGGCGAATCACCGGGTGCTCGGAATACTCGAGCGAACTGACGGTCTCCGCATAGTCAAGGAAACTGGCTTCGTCGAAGCTGATGGGCGCGCCGGCGCCGTGGCCGGATGCAGCCACATGCCAGCTGGCGGCCAGGAACTCGTTGGCGGTTTTGGCCAAATCTTCAGCGGAACGGCGTAGTTTTTCAGGGTCGCTAAGCAGCACCACAGCATGCTTGGGCAGCATGGAGCCCACCGGTTCCAAGTGATCCACAAGCGCGGGCATCAGAGATTCCATACCTTCGACCGGAATGGCGTTGGCGATGGATTCGAGCATGTCTTCGGCGTTGGGAATCGAACCGATCAGGGCCTTGGCACGGGTGCGCACGGCATCGGTCAATTGCAGTTCGCGGCAAGCGGTGGCCCAGATGGTTTTGAGCCCCTCGCCATAGGTGCGCTGGTCGGAAGCGTGGAATTCCTTGATAGTGTCGATTTCGTCACCGAAGAATTCGATACGTACCGGGTGCGGCGCGGTGGGCGGAAATACGTCGAGGATGCCACCACGCACGGCGAACTCGCCGCGATCCATGACTAGTTCCACGCGCGTGTAGGCGTTTTCGATAAGCCGTTTGGCCGCCTCATCAAGCGGCAGATCTTCCCCTACCGTGAACACGAGCGGTTCGACGTCGCCAAGGCCTTGGACCACCGGCTGAATCAGCGAGCGAATCGGCATGACAAGGATGCGAATCGGCCCGAACATCGCATTGCCTGTGTCCGGGTGCTTCAGTCTGCGGAACACGGCCATACGGCTGGCCACGGTGTCCGCGCGCGGGCTCAGGCGCTCGTGAGGCAGGGTTTCCCACGCCTCAAGCTGGGCGATATCGTTCGGGTCGCCGTCATACCAGGAGCGCAGCGATCCCACGGTTTCCTCGGCTTCGCGGCCGGAAGCCACAACCAGCACGACCGGCTTGCCTGCCCCACCGTTCACGCCTTGGGCGATTGCGGCGGCCAATGCCGGACGCAATCCTTCGGGAACACCGGCCAAAATGGAATTGTCGACATCATCCGACACTTCGATGTCGCCAACCGCCAGTTGATGAAAAACCTTGTCCTGCTCGAGCTTGGACAGGACGCCCACGAGCGAGCCGTTAATCAGATCCGGATGGGCGTTGTGGCCTGTGTCAGCAGCCGTCTTCGCATCAACGGCCATTGAACTTCTCCTGGGTCTTGGCAAGACCGTGGAAGATGATTTCTTCGGCCGCATCGGCGCCGTCGGCCAGGAATTCGGGCAGTTGCTTGCGCTGATCTGGTCCAAAGCCGCCCAATACCCAGTTCACCGTGTTGTCATGCGCGTGCGCTCCGCGCTTGGAGTGGCCGACACCCATGCGTACGCGGGCGTATTTCGGTGTGCCGAGTGAACGATCGATGGATTTGATGCCGTTGTGACCGCCTGCGGAGCCACCCGCCTTGACCTTGATACGGCCAAATTCCAAGTCCATGTCGTCGTGAATCACCACGATGTGGTCGGGCTCGATCTGATAGTAGGCGCTGATGGAGGCCACGGCATTGCCCGAGTCGTTCATGTAGGTCAACGGCTTGGCCAGAAAGAACTTGATGGTGCGACCGTCAAGATTCATCGTGCTCTTACCGAGCATGGCAAGACCCTTGTGATCGGCGAAGTTCACGCTCCAGCGTTCGGCGAGCACGTCGGCTGTCATGAAGCCCATGTTGTGTCGCGTGTCCTCATATTTCTTGCCCGGGTTGCCCAGTCCCGCAATCAGCCAAAAATCCGATGCCATATCCGTTCCTCGTCTTGTCTCGCCTGCCTACAAACGCAACGATTGTACTTAGAGGTCGAGATACCAGTAGGACATATCACGCATGGTGCCGGTGGAGTCGGTGGCGGCGGCGGGCATGAGGCCGAACTGGGTGAAGCCGAATCGTCGCATGAGGGCGATTGAGCCGGCGTTGTCGGCAAAGATGATGCCGCAGGCTTTGCGCATGTGACGGGCGCGGGCCTCGCGTAGGAGATTGTCCAGCATGAACGTGCCCACTCCCCTGCCTTGCCATGCGGGGGCGATGTAGTAGGCGAGATCGGTGACGCCGTCATAGCCGGCACGATCGTAGAACACGGAGAGCGAACCAAAGCCGATGACTTGCCCGCCCTCTGATTCCGCCACGAATACGCCATATGGAGGTTTATGGGATTCGACCCACGCACGGCGCTGGTCGAGGGTGCGCGGAGTCAGGTCCGCGGTGGCTCCGCCGACCACCACCGAGGCGTTGTAGATGTCGGTGATGGCTTGGATATCAGACTCGACGGCTGGACGGAAAGTGTATGGCATGACTCCAGACAATAGCATGGCTCCCGCTGGCGGGAGCTGTCGCGGTTTATCCGCGACTGAGGGTGATAGCATTAGTCACTCTTGACCACCCTCAGTCAGCTGCGCTGACAGCTCCCGCCAGCGGGAGCCACCTTGTTTCGGTGAACTACTTGTCGAGCTCTATGGCCTTGTTGAGGGCTTCTTCGAGCTGCTGTTGGGCCTTGCCGTAGGCGGTCCAATCGCCGTTCTTCATGGCGGACTGGCTGTCTTTCATGGCTTGGGCGGCATCGTTCAATGCCTGCTGGAGTTCGGGACTGCGAGCGGTGCCGGACTGCCCGGATGACGTGCCAGAATCCGACTTGCCGTCCGTGGTGCCGGACTGGCCATCAGACTGGGACTGGTCGCCGGAGGTGTCGGAACCGGACTGATTGCTGGCATCCTGTCCGCCGGTGTTCGAGGAGTCGGATGATCCGTCGCCAGACACATTCTCGGCATCGCCGGCCGCTGCACCGGAGTCACCACCGAACACCTGATCGAGCGCCTCATCAAGCGTGTCGGCAAAGCCGACCTGATCGCCGAATGCCACCAGCGTCTTCTTCAGCAGCGGGAACGACGTGGCACCCGAAGACTTGACGTACACGGGCTGCACATACACCAGGCCACCACCGAGCGGCAGGGTGAGCAGGTTGCCTCGCACCACCTGCGTGTCACCGGACTGCAACAAGTTCAGTTCCTTGGACACATCGGCATTGGCGTTGAAATTGTTCTGCGCCTGGCCGGGGCCCGGCACATTCGAATCCTTGGGCAGCTCCTGCAATCGGATGGTGCCGTAATTCGGTCCTATCTTGCCTTTCTCATTACCGGCGTCGGAGTCGACCGAAAGGAATCCGGTCAGAATCTCTCGAGTGGACTGGCCGGCCGGAATATAGGTGGAGGTCAGCGAGAACACCGGCTCCTTGGTGCCACCGGTCTGCAAGGTCAGGTAGTAGGGCGGCTGCAGGATGTCCTGATCCTGCTGGGACTGTGATTCGGTGGGGTCGACCGGCGTCTGCCAGAAGTCCTCGCCCGAGTAGTACTGGTTGGCGGAAGTCACATGGTACTTGGAGAGCAGTTCGCGCTGCACCTTGAACAGGCTTTCCGGGTAACGCAGGTGACTCATCAGGTCACCGGAGATTTCGGACAACTGGTGATACTGGCCGGGGAAGATCTTCTCCCACGCCTTGATCACCGGGTCGGATTGATCCCACACATACAGGTCCACGGAACCGTCGTATGCGTCCACAGTGGCCTTGACCGAATTACGGATATAGTTGGCCTGCTGCGAACCCAGGCTGGACACCGTCGACGAAGACACCGTGGTGGAGTCCTTGGTGGCATTGCCGAGATCGGTCATCTGCGAATACGGGTAGGCGTCGGAGGTGGTGTAGCCATCGACGACCCACTTGACGCGGCCATCGACCACAGCTGGGTACACACGGCCGTCAAGCGTCAGGTACGGCGCGACCTTGGCCACACGTTCCTTTGGGGAACGGTCGTAGAGAATCTGGGATTCGCTGGTCACACGGTCGGAGAACAGAATCTGGTCCGAACCGAAGCGGATTGCATAGAGAATCCGAGAGAACAGGTTGCCGACCGACGGTCCGCCATCGCCCTTGAACGTGGTCAAAGCGCCTTCGGAACCGGTCGGGTAATCGAATTCCCAAGCCTGCGTGCCTTCAGGTGCGCCGACAATCGAGTATTCGGTGGTGTTCGGCGAGAAGTAGATGCGTGGCTCGTACTTTTCGGACTCGGTGAGCTTGCCTTGGGTGGGGATGCCCGATTCAAAGAATTCGGGCTGGCCGTCGGCAGTCACCTTGTTGCCGTAAGCGGCCACCACGCCATAACCATGGGTGTACACGGTGTGGTCGTTGACCCAGTTGCGGTTGTCGTTGCCAGCCAGGTCAAGCTCACGCGCGGCGATCACGGTGTCTTGGGAGACGCCATCAATCTCATACTTATCGACGGCAAGCGTGTCGGCGAAGGTGTAGTACTGCTTGGACTGCTGCAGCTGCTTGAACGTGGGGCTGACGACCTGCGGGTCGAGCAGACGAATCTGCGCGGTGGTGTCGGCCTCCTTGGCCAGTGCACCTTGCTCGCCCTTGTCGGTCACCTTGTACTGCTCGGTTTTGAGCTTGTCGAGACCGTAAGCGGCGCGAGTGGCGTCGATGTTGCGCTGGATATAGGTGGATTCCATCTCCTGCGCATTCGGGTTGACGCGGAAACGTTGCAGCAGCATGGGCCAAGCGATGGTGAGCACCATGCCGACCACCACGGTGACGGCGATGGCAGTTACCGGCACGCGCCAGGCCTTGAGAGCAGCAGAGGCACGCACACCGATGGACGCCTGGCCTTCAAGCGCATGGGACTGCATCAGCCATACGCCCAGCACCACGCCAAGGATGGCGGTCAATGCGGCCATGATGAAGGTGACGGGAATGTTGGCATGCACTGCGGTGTAGGAAGCGCCAGTGATACGCGAGCCCTGCACGGTGAGCTGTTCGAAAACACCCAGTACCTGACGTACGGACCACGCAAGCATGTTAAGAATCAGCCAGATGCCGAGCTGACGGCGAGCGCGTTTGGTGATGGAGAACAGGCCACGGCCGTTGACCGGCATGGTGATGCGGATGCCGCCCATCAGCACATGCGTGACCAATGAGAACACGAGGCCTACGCCCAGCAGCATGGCCACGGCTGCGAGCACGAGCTTCAGGCCAGGCAGTACGAACACGTAGAAGCCGTTGTCGAGTCCGAACTGCGGGTCTGTGGTACCGAACTTCTGCGCGTTGAACATAAGCAGGATCTCGCTCCAGTTCGCGTTGAACTGGGAGCCGAAAATCACGCCGACAATCAGCGAAATCACCACGGCCACGCGACGTGCGGTCTTGGAGCTCGCCGATTTGCCGACTTCCACCACATCACCGTTGATGCGAATCGTGGAGCCATCCGCGGAGTCCGGGCGAGCGCGAATGGCCAGCCATGCGGCGATAAAACCAGTCAAGGCCATCAGCAATGCGTATGCCACCCATAGACCGATTTTCACGCCGAGTTGGGTCCACACCACAGATTGGAAGCCGAGCTGTCCGTACCACATCAGATCGGTGATGAATCGGGACAGACCGAAGAACAGTGCGACGATGATGACCAGTGCCAGCACCACGCCGATGAATATTTTGGTGCCTCGGCTGTTGCCATGGCTGCCGGAGGGTCTGCGGGGCAAGCGCGGACCGGCCGGACCTCGCCCTGAGGGGTTGGAGCCATTCCTGTTGGGGGTGTCTCCATCGGCCTCAACATTAAGAATGATCGGATCATCATCATTCGAGTTATTGCGCCGGGAACCGCCGCCATTGCCGAACAGTATTGAGAAAGGGTCATTAAAAGACATGATTCAAGCGTAGCGAAAGGTCGGGAAAGTAGGTTATGCCCTGAGCACAGCGCACTGGATTTCGGCTTGTATTCAGCTTGGCGGGTTCCTCACAAACCCTGAACACATACTGCCAGCGGATTGCCAGCAAGCTGTATGAGATTCCCCTATGCTGGAAGATTATGAGCAATCGTCCTGAGCAACCGTCGGCGCACCCCTATCGGGATGGCCATAGGACTTCGCATTGGGACGTGTTGGTCGGATCCGTATTGTGTGTACTGGCGCTGGTAGTCACGGCGCTGTATGGATGGCGCATCGGCTGGTTTGCATCGATGACTGGAAATGATGCCGCGGCAAGTTCCGCTACAGCAGACGCTGCACGGAACACTCCGCAGCAGTTGGCACGTTCGGCGGCCCCCAAGCCGGATCCCTCCCCTGCCAGCAAAGCTCATCGCATGGTCAATGCCATGGATATGGACACTCGAATTGGTCAGTTGGTGATGGCACCGCTGTATGCCGGCAACGACCCGGCCTCACTGGCTTCACTCATCGCCGACCGCCATGTGGGATCGGTGCTCATCATCGGCAAATGGACCGGAGGGGTTGCTTCGGTGCGGGCTGCGGACGACCAGTTGCAGGGGTATGCCCCGGTGATAACCGCCTGATTATCTCCACCGATCAAGAGGGAGGCTGGGTACAGCATCTGACCGGCCCTGGTTTTGATCGGATGCCCACGGCAGTGGATCAGGGAACCATGTCGACCGATCAGTTACGTCAATCGGCCAGCGTATGGGGCTCACAGCTGGCAGCCGCCGGCATTAACGTCGATCTTGCACCCGTGCTGGGCACGGTAGTGGCGAATCGGGCCGCCAACGCCCCCATTGGTGCGCTCTATCGCGATTTCGGACTGGACGCGGAAGGCAACGCGGCTCATGGCACGGCGTTTGTGCAGGGCATGGCCGATGCCGGAGTCCAGTCCGCCATCAAACATTATCCGGGATTGGGCGCGGTGACCGACAACACGGATTTCACCGCCGACGGCATCCTGGATACGACCACCACCTTGGATGGCACGGAAATCAAAGCGTTTGACACCACCATTGACCAGGCCAACCCTGCCATGGTGATGATGGCATTGGCCACCTATCAGGCCATTGACCCCAATAATCCCGCGGTGTTTTCCTCAATCATCATCGACGGGCATCTTCGCGGCGATCTGGGATATGACGGCGTAGTGATTTCGGATTCGATGTCGGCAGCGGCTGTGAGCGCCTATGACACCACTCAATTGGGAGTCAAACTCGTGGAAGCCGGCGGCGATTTGGTCTGCATCGGAGACACCAACTATGTCGTGCCGATTCTGGATGGATTGTCTACGCGGGCGGCATCGGATCCCGCCTTCGCCAATAAGGTCACTCAGTCGGCGATTCGTGTGATGACGTTGAAAATCAAGATGGGATTGGCCTAAACGATCCGCTGCGGTTGCCGTCAGTGCTGCTTGGAATACAGGCCATGCTTGCCGATGTACTGCACCACGCCGTCCGGCACCAGATACCAGACCGGCTCATCATGTTCGGCACGACGGCGCACATCGGTTGAGGAGATGGCCAAAGCCGGTATTTCCAGGGTATCGACCTTACCTTCAGGCAGCGTGACGCCATCCGGGCTGGAATATCCGGGGCGCGTGACGGCCACGAAGTGGGCAAGATCCCACATCAAGTCGGCGTCCTTCCACTGCATGATCTCAGCCACGGCATCAGCACCGGTGATGAAGAACAACTCTGCATCGGGATGCTGGGCTCGAATGTCTTTAAGCGTATCGATGGTGTAGGTGACACCTGGACGGTCGATATCCACGCGAGACACGGTGAACTTGGGGTTGGATGCCGTGGCAATCACTGTCATCAGATAGCGGTCCTCGGCGTTGGTGACTTCCTTATCAAGCTTGAATACAGGCCGACCCGTGGGCACGAAAATCACTTCATCAAGGTCGTACACCCATGCGACTTCGGACGCCGCGACCAAGTGGCCGTTGTGAATCGGGTCGAATGTGCCGCCCATAATGCCGATGCGCAGACGCGTGTGCCAATTGCCGCGCGCGGAAAGGCGACCTTTGCCATGGCTGTTCGCGCCGCCCGGCACAGACAGATCAGACATACGCCGTTCGGCTTCGCCCTGTGCGACAGCGATGATTTCAGCCGGATCGCTGCTGCTCATGCCTTGCCGCCTTCGCCGCCTTCGTTGGCGCTTTCGGTTTCCTGCTCGATTTCATTGGCGGTGGGATTGTCTTCCTTGGGATCGATCTTACCCATGTCTTCGTCCCACTCATCCTGCACCACGCGGCGAATCTCAGCGAACGTAGGCAGAGGGAAGTCCGGCTGATACAGTCGACGGACCTCGGCCACGCGTTCGGTGATGCGAATCAGCGTGTCCGTCATGCCATCGATATCGCCATCATGCTCCATCTGCGTGTATTTGGCGATGTAGCTTTCCATCAGATCCATGTGTTCGCGCACGGTTTTGAGCTGGGCATCAGTCAAATCCGCAATCTCCGGGGATTCATTCTCCGGCCAACCGATAAGCACTGCATCCGCGTACTCGAGCGACGCTCGCTGCGCCGCCGAAGCGATGCCATCCTCAATCTGCACGAGAAACACGTAGCGCACAATGCTCAGACGCTCAGCCGCAATCTTGAGATTGAGTTTGGGATCGTTGAGCTCAATATCCGGCCGTAGCTCAACTGCGGCGTTGTCCTCGCTCTTCACATTCTCGCTCATGCGCGCACCTGCCCCGTTCCATAGCCAATCCACTTCGTGGTGGTCATTTCCCTCAAGCCCATGGGTCCGCGCGCGTGCATCTTTTGGGTGGAGATGCCGAGCTCGGCGCCGAATCCGAACACACCGCCATCAGTGAAACGGGTGGAGGCGTTGACCATGACCACGGCCGAGTCGATGCGCTTGGTGAATTCCTCGATGGCCGCATAGTCCTCGGCAATGATGGATTCGGTGTGACCGGTGGAATGAGTGTTGATATGGTCGATAGCCGCTTCTAGGTCCGGCACCACCTTAATACCCATCTTGAGCGCCAGGTATTCGGTATCCCAGTCCTCCTCGGTGGCATGATTCAGTTCAAGCCCTTCAATGGCGGCACCTTCGAGGATGTCGTACGAAGTTTCATCCGCTTGCAGCACGACGTTCGCCTGCGTCAACGCTACGGCGATCTGAGGCAGGAATTCAGCGGCGACGTCCTCATGCACCAGCAGTTTCTCGGCCGCATTGCACACACCCACACGCTGGGTTTTGGCGTTCAACACAATCGGAATGGCCTTGACGAGGTCTGCGGACCTGTCGATATAGATATGAACGTTGCCGGCACCAGTCTCAATAACCGGCACCTTGGAATTGCGCACCACGGCTTGGATGAGCCCCGCACCGCCGCGTGGCACCAACACATCGATATGGCCACGGGCCTCCATCATGGCGGTGGCGCCGGCACGGCCGTACTGGTCGACGGACTGCACCAGAGCCGAATCAAAACCGTGAGCTTCCAGCACTGGAGCGATAACGCTCAAGGTGGCGGCATTGGTACGTTCGGCGGCATGCCCACCTCGCAGCAGCGCAGCATTACCGGACTTCAGGCACAGGCTGGCCACGTCAACAGTGACGTTGGGGCGAGCTTCGTAAATCATGCCGATGACACCCATGGGCACGCGCGTTTGGGTGAGGCGCAATCCGTTAGGCAGGTTGTAGCCGCGCACGATTTCACCAACCGGATCGGGCAACGTTGCCACATGGCGCACGCCTTGGGCTGCGGCGGCCACGCGCGGCGTATCGAAAAGCAGGCGATCGAGCTTGCCCGCGTCCATGCCGTTTTCCTTGGATTCAAGCATGTCCAGCGCATTGGCGGCCTCGATATCGGCGGCATGCTCGTCCAGCGCATCCGCAATGGCCAGCAGCAGCTCGTTCTTGGCTTCGGCGTTCGCCTGGGCAAGGCGTTGCTGTGCGCTCGCGGCCTGATCGGCCTGACGGCACACCGCGTCGAATACCTCAGGACTCAGTTCATCACTCATAACATTCAAGCCTAACTCACCAAATGGTCTAACGCAGCGTAATTTCCGTGGTTATTGCGCCCCCACGGCTATATTTTCTGACCTTTTGCCCTCATCACTATCCCTCCAGCATCCTTCAGCGACAGAATTTCAGGAAATGACCCCTATACTTCTAAATTTCTGTCGCTCAGCTCCGCTCAGCGTCAGAATTCTCGGAAATAAACCCATTAATCCTAAATTTCTGTCACTGAGTACTTCTTAGCGACAGAAATTTAGGAGCATAGGACGAATTTCCTGAATTTCTGCCGCTAGACAGACAAAACGAGACGTCCGCGACATCTGACCGAGGCAGACGATAGAATAATGAAGATTTGTAGTATCTTTCATTCCCGAGAATAAGGATTCAACCGTGGCTACCACCTTCCATTCCACTCGCAGCACCACCGATTCGCTGACCGCCAAGCAGGCGATTCGTAAGGGCATTGCCGACGACGGCGGCCTGTTCGTCTCGGACGCATTGGGCGAGACCAAGGTGGATGTCGCCTCGCTGCCGGGCAAGACCTACCAGCAGATCGCCGCCGAAGTGCTGGGCGCGCTGCTGCCCGACTTCACCGCCGAGGAACTGGGCCAGTGCATCGCCGATGCCTACGGCGAGCAGTGGTCCGACGAGCGTATCACTCCATTGAAGCCTCTGGGTGACGATTACGTGCTCGAACTGTTCAACGGTCCAACCTCCGCATTCAAGGATGTGGCCCTGCAAATTCTGCCGCGTTTCATGGCGCACACCACGCCAGCCGACGGCGACGCGGACGAGAAGATCATGATTCTCACCGCCACCTCCGGCGACACCGGCAAGGCCGCGCTGGCCGGCTTCGCGGACGCTCCGGGCACCGCGATCACCGTCTTCTACCCGGAAGGCAAGGTTTCTCAGGTCCAGGAGCTGCAGATGACCACGCAGGCCGGCTCGAACGTGCAGGTGGCCGCTGTGGAAGGCAACTTCGACGACGCCCAGTCCGCGGTCAAGCGCATCTTTGGCGACCGTGCCCTGGCCGAGCGCCTCGCCGGCAATTCGCACGTGGTGCTTTCCTCCGCCAACTCCATCAATGTGGGCCGTCTGGTGCCGCAGGTCGTCTACTACTTCTCCGCCTACGCCCAGCTGCTAGTCGATCAGGTGATCAACGTTGGCGATGAGGTCGAGTTCGTGGTCCCGACCGGCAACTTCGGCGATATCCTCGCCGGCTACTACGCCAAGCTGCTCGGCCTGCCGGTCAAGCACCTCGTGGTGGCTTCCGACAAGAACAACGTGCTGTTCGACTTCCTGACCACCGGTACCTACAACCGTCAGCGCCCGTTCTTCCAGACCATCTCCCCCTCGATGGACATCCTCATCTCCTCCAACCTGGAGCGCATGCTGTACTACTTGTCCGAGGGCGACACACGCTTGATCTCCATGCTGATGAACGATCTCAACCAGTGGGGCACGTACGAGATTCCAGAAGAGCTGCTGGCCAAGATTCGCCAGATCTTCGGCACCGGTTGGGCCGACGAGGACCAGGTGCGCGAATCCATCAAGCACTGCTGGGATGAGAACCACTACGTAATCGACCCGCACACCGCCTGCGGCTACTACCTGCTTGAGCAGATGCCGCGCGACCCGCTGACCCCGCGTGTGCTGCTCTCCACCGCCAGCCCCTACAAGTTCCCGCGTGTGGTGAACGAGGCTCTGGGCTTCGACGCCACCGGCACCGACTTCGAATGCATGGACGTGCTGGCCCGCGAGACCGGCACCACCGCCCCGGCCGCCTTGCGTGGGCTCGAGACCGCCGACGTGCGTTTCAAGGACGTCGTGGCCATCGACGGCATGGAGGACTACGTAGAAAAGGCCGCCCAGTCACTGTAATAGTCCACGTGACGTTTGTATAACGGTCATTTTTTGAAACCGATACGTGCTTTACCGGCGCGTATCGGTTTTTTGATGCCGCAAGCCAAGCGTCCGAGTATGCACGGGCATTGTCAGGCATGTGTCAGGCGTTGTTTTCTTGTGAGCTTCCGTTAATTAGTACCGAATTACCTGCAACGAATATTCAGTTCGGTCAATTGTCGAGTCATTGCAGGTATAAAGGGTCGAATTAGATCCGCCAGAACGTCCAATTCTCGTATCTCTCATATATTGCAGGTATTTCGGTACCAATTACGGAGCATTTTTGCAGGTAGAAAGGGCTCATTTAGCCAATTGCAGGTATAAGGGTGCGAGTTACGGCGCAAAATCGCCCATAACTCACACCCTTATACCTGCAACCTCAATAACGTAAAAAAATACGCTTACAAAAGCACGGGCAATCCTTATCCCGGAGGTAAAGATAGAGAAACGGCTATATGTCCATATCGTGGAGCGGAAGGTCCGTCCGAGTTTATAAGTGGTTTATAAAAACATATAAACTTGATGAAGAAGGAAACATTATTTACTGATTTCAGAAAAATAGCCTCAGGCCAAAACGGTCTGAGGCTATTAATTTTATGCAAATATAATCTCCTTGTTTACCACTTCGATAGCTGCGTTGCGGATTGAGTTCATTTTACCCACCCACACCATTTGGTTCTTTGTCTTTAATTGCTCAGTTACACCCTGCATTTTCGCCATTTCTTTTACCAAGCGAGAAAACATATTTTCTGCTTGCTCGTTAATATCGGCAAGATAAGCGTTCAAATTTCCGCTTGTAAGCAAGTTTGTATAAGTCACTCGCTTATGGTCTTGTAAATAGCGTTTATGCCGCTGTCCCCATATGCCAATAGGTTGTGTTTCTTCTTCGGTTGGTAGGGCAAGGTCGGGTAGATAGTAATCGCCTTGTAGGGTATAAGTGCCTCCGAGTTGTTCAAATAATGATTTCATTGCAGTCCCCTCCAAATTTAAGTTTTAGATTTTCTGCAATATACCGTACCGATTGTCTTTACCATTTGTTTTCAAAATCTTCGTTACGGCACCTCATCATTCCTGTCGGTCTCTTTTCATTCGCGGTCGGACAAATGCGCGGCTAGAGTTCTTTGGCTCGGTAGATGCGGATGGCTATAAGCATGGAGCCAAAATATGCGAGCAGACACAGCACGGCGAGAACAAGCGCCGTATGCCACCAGATCGTCAGGAAATCGGTAATATTCAGCAAAAGCCATTGCCAGTCAACAGGCAATCGAGCCAGCAGCGCAATGACGGCATACAAGCCAACCATGACCGCGACAGAGGCCACCATCATCTTGCGGAAGGTGAACCGGTATGCACAGGCCAGCAGCACCGACCCAAGAATGATAGCCAAAGCGAAGATGAAAGCACCTGCTGCCAAGGTACCGATCCACCCCATATCTGCTATATCGCCAAAGACAATGAAGACGCCGCCGCATATCACCACGTCCAAAGCCCAGAGCAGGCCAACCACCAACAGAAAAAGGTACCGACCTACAACTTGTGCAGTGCGTGAAACAGGAATCAGCCCTCGCATGGCACTGTGCCCTGCAGATTCCTCGGATGACGCAGGCCCCAATGCACTCATACATGCCATCGTCGATGCCAAACCTCCGAGTCCGCCCATCAGACCACTGGCAACGTGTTCATCGACGTGGGTCGATATCATCACCAGCGATACCACGATAGACAGCATCGGGAGAGCCAGCAGAAATACCATATTCGCCACGCTAAACAGACCCATCCCGGCACAATCGAATCGACATTGCTTTACTACGGATTTCCAGTTCATCGTCACCATTCCCTTGAAGCAAATATGCGAGAGGCAATTACATACGAGATTCCATATGCCACAACCGTCGTTGTCAATACCGCAATAACCAGCCACAATCGTTGCGCGATGATGGCATTCGCGGCATGGGCCAATCCTCTGGTCACCGAAGCAGGCAAAATAGATAGCAGTATGGATACAGCCAATGCAACGACATAGATCACCATCATCGTGACTTGAAGACCGCCTAGTTTGGTCCACAGATAACCCGTGGGCACGATAAGCGCGACCATCAGCGCGGTGCAGAAACCTCCCAACGGCGCCGCCCACAGATTGCCCGCGAATGACCAATCTGGATTGACCAGCACTTGCAACCCGTCAATCAGAACAATCATCGCTATCGACAATACGGAAATCACCAATCCAACCACATATCGCGCGGCCACCTGACTCTTCCTCGAAGCCGGAATAATGCCACGAAGTCGATATCCGTTCTGTAAGTCAGCAACCGCCATGGTTAGCACCCACATGGCGCAGGTGAATACCGTCATGATGACACCCATGCGATAGCCGAAGCCATCACCATAAGCTTCACCTTGAAAGATGACGGAGAACAACGGTGCCAACAACAACGAGAACACAGTCCGTACGTCGACGCACAGGTAGGCCATATCGACGCGCAATGCAGTGGTCAATGCATGTTGCCGAGACCGCGACACCCTCAGTATTGCCTCCATGGCCGCTCACCTCCCGCTCAAGTCACGATTGGAATCATGGGCATTGGTCAGTCGAATGATGTCATCAATGGAAGCCGATTCAACGACAAGCCCCGAAACCACCGACGCAACAGCATCAAGCCTGTCTGACCGGACCAGCGCATCGAATCCGGTGGCATACGTATGTGAGCCCAGCACTACGTCCGCAGGCAGTTGTGCCAGTTCGTCTGGACCGCCCTTAATCAGGCGGAACGATTCCTCAAACTCGTCTTTCGGACCGGTGTAGTAGAGACGGCCATCGGTGATGTAGGTAATGAAGTCAGCAGCACGTTCGAGGTCGGCAGTGATATGGGTGCTGAACAGTACCGAATGTTCGCCATCCTCAATGTAGGCATGCAGGATATCCATGAGTTCGTCGCGGGCAAGCACATCGAGTCCGCTGGTCGGCTCGTCGAGAATCAGCAGCTTGGCGTCATGGCTCAATGCGATGGCCAGCATCAGCTTCATCTGCATGCCGCGGGAAAGATCCTTGATATGTTTCTTGCCGTTCTGTGCGTCACCAAGGCCAAAAGTATCCAGATACTTGTGATAGCATCCACCGTCCCATGATGGATACAGTGGCGCAACGATACGTTCAATGTTCTTGACTTGCCACTGTTCATGCATGTAGCTGAAGTCGAACACCACGCCGAGTTGTTCTTTGACGGGCTCCTCGTTGGCGATGTTGTCGAGGCCGAGCACGTGAATCGAACCGGCGTCGCGGTGGATCATGTTGAGGATGAGTTTGATGAGGGTGGATTTGCCGGCGCCGTTCGGGCCGATCAGTCCCATGATGTAGCCCTTGGGCAGGTCGAAGGTCACGTCGTCCAGCGTGAAGCCGGAATCATAGTGTTTGGTGACGTCGGTGACCTGCAACGCCATCGCGTCGGATTCGGATATGGCGGTCATGTCCATGGTCCTTTCTTGAGGTTATTCCTTGCGGTATTCCTCTTCGAGCATGCGGTCCAATGCGTTCAGCGGAATGCCGGCGGCTTTGGCGCCCCGGCTTGCCTCGGCCAGGCTTTCACGAATCTGGGTTTCGAGCTGACGTTGCATCAGTTCGTTGCCCTTGTCCATCACGAAAGTGCCTTTGCCTTGAATGTTCTGCACCACGCCCTCATCGGCCAGTTCGTTGTACGCCCTGGTGACGGTGAGTACGGAGATGCGCAGCTCCTTGGCGAGTTTCCTCAAGGACGGCAGGGCCTCGCCCGCCTTCAACTCGCCGCTGAGCACCGCCGAACGGATTTGGGTTTTGATTTGCTCGTAGATGGGTTCACCGGACACGGATGAGATGATCAGTTTCATCTATGCCCCTTTCGATTGTGGTTGACTAGCACCCCAGCTGTTTAGCTGTTATACAACACAGTATAACCGTTCTGCTTAACTGTCAAGGTGTGTTACATAACAGCTAAACAGTGAACAAACACCTCGCCAACATACAGTGTCGAAACATGGGCCGTGCTTACAATGGCCTCGGAAAGAGGTACCTATACCGAACAACGCCGTTACGCTACGCCATACCGAACCGAACGATTATCCGGAACTTGAGATCTGGTGGAACGATCACGCCATCGCCGACGATTGCCGTCATACGATGGAGAAAGTGCCGGACAAGACCATCGACCAGATGTTCCATACGTGGAGCGACGAGGATGACGATCGGCGCTTCGGCCGCACGACCCTCGGCCCGGACGGGCATCCGGTGGGCCATATCATCGCCAAGGACTGCACCGCGCCCGACCACAACGCCACGATGACTATTCTCATCGGCCCGTACTACCAGAACCACGGGTACGGCAGCTTGGCGATGAAGCTCGGCATCAAGCTGGCCCCGAGCAGCTTGGCGCGAAGACCATCACGCTGAAGGCGTGGTCGTTCAACCTGCGGGCACGTCATATGTATGAGTCATTGAGATTCAAAGAGACGGGTCGCGCGGAGCACGCAGTGGAGCGTGGCGGTCATTGGTTCGATGAGGTGGTGTACGACGCGCCGGTCAGCATGCTGCTGGAGCGTATCGCCGCTGAGGAGTCCGCGCGTGCGGAGGGCGAGAAGCTGGAAGAGCAACGGCTTGAGGCCGAAAGGCAGTCTGACAGGATTGCTCGACGGTAAGGACTGAGTAAGCGCAAGTGGAATCGGGCTGTGCCCGATATTGAATCGCACGGCTCATGCCACGACTTTTCTCCCCCACCCGCTTCGCA
This sequence comes from Bifidobacterium sp. M3-N-101, assembly GCF_023656805.1. Classification (NCBI taxonomy): domain Bacteria; kingdom Bacillati; phylum Actinomycetota; class Actinomycetes; order Bifidobacteriales; family Bifidobacteriaceae; genus Bifidobacterium; species Bifidobacterium sp. M3-N-101. Next base: position 141,737 of record NZ_JAMOKQ010000004.1, on the reverse strand, counting down.
GGAGCCCCTCATCAGAGGGACTTATTGTAGGTGCTTACAACGAACGTGGGGCGTCGTGAAAATCAAAGAGGACGCCGTCCGCGATATCGCAGATTTCGGGCCAGTCGGCATCAGACGAATCGTCGTGCATGGCCCATACCTTCATACCGACCGACTTGGCTGATTTGATACCGACCAGCAGGTCTTCAAACACCGTGCAATCAGCGGGCTTGGCGCCCAGCCGCTCGGCGGCGAGCAGATATACGTCAGGCTGGTCCTTGCCGACATCATTGGCGTCATCGACGGAGACGATGTCATCGAACATGTCGAGCATGCCGACATGTCGCAACGCCGGCTCTCGCAGCTGCGGTGGCAACGATGTGGCAACGCCCATCTTCACCCCGGCACTCTTGAGATCACGCAGATAGTCGAGCGCGCCGGGCTTGGCCTCCACTGTGGTGGAATAGGCCACGCGGGCCATATCGTCCCATTCCTGCATCAGCTCCTCAGGCGTGTCCTTGAGGCCGAAACGCGCAATGGTGTATTCCGCGATCTGCTGGAACTGCATGGAGGAGACCTTGATCATGTAATCCGGCGGCACCTCAATGCCCCTCTTGCCGAGAAAGTCGATGTCTACCTGGTCCCAGACGCCCATGGAGTCGAGCAGGGTTCCGTCGAGGTCGAATATGGCTGCTTTGGTCATAGTGCGGAATCCTTCAGCAATTCGCGGGCATGGTCCAAGGACGCTTCGGATTCACTGCCGGAGAGCATACGGGCGATTTCATGGACGCGTTGGTCGTCGCGCACTTCGCAGACGGTGGTCGCAACACCAGCCGCCTCATCGCCCGAGTCCTGCGATTCCTTGGACACCACGAACTGAGCGTCCGCCCAAGAAGCCACCTGTGCCAGATGGGTGACCACAATGACCTGTGCGTTGCGAGCCAATCGCGCGAGCCTTTTGCCCAATTCGACCGCGGCTTTGCCTCCCACGCCAGCATCGACCTCATCAAAGATGAAGGTCTGATCGCTGCCGCCACGGACATCCGCCGCCACGAGTTCCAGAGCCAGCATCAATCGGCTGAGCTCGCCGCCCGAAGCGCTTTTGCCCATCGGCAACTGCGCAGAACCCTCAAACGGGGTGAACAGGAAAGCGATGTCGTCACGACCGTACGGCCCGAGAGGACCGGTATCCCCCGCCGAATCGCCAGCCACCGCGTCACGGTCGTTTTTATAGCCGTCGCTTAATTCTCGAGGGGTGACGCGTACCTCAAGGGACGCACCAGACATGGCCAATGAGCTCAACTCATCGGTCACACGGGCGTCCAGCGATGCGGCAGCCTTGGTACGGGCGGCGCTCAACGTATCGGCAGCAGCCAAAGCCGCACTGTACAGCGACTGTCGTTCGGCCTCCAGTTCGGCTACTTTCTCCGGCGAGGCGTCCAGGTCCTCCAAGTCGAACGTGGCCTTGTCACGCCACGCAATCACATCCGCCAAGGTCGGCCCCCAACGGCGAGTGAGTTCGTTCAGCTCGTGAATCCGCCCGTTGATCTGGTCAAGGTCTTCGACACTGCCCTCATCGCCCAATTCTTGAGTGAGCGAGAACACTACGTCACCCAAATCGGCATTGATGGATTCCAATCGATCTGCCTGCTCGGCGAACTCGCCGCCGACGCGAATCGCACGCAACGAAGTCACCGCATGGTTAATGAGATCTACGGCCGACGCACCACCCGCATCGGCATCCACCTGTGAGGCATCCAACGCGCCCAACGCCGCGCCCACTCCTTGGGCGATATCGGCCGCGTTCTCGATACGCTCGCGACGCGACTTCAGTTCTTCGTCCTCCCCCAGCTGCGGATTGGTACGGTTGATACGGTCGATGGATTCACGCAAATAGTCCGCCTGCTGACGAGCGGAGGACTCCTGCGAGCGCAGTCGCCCCAACCGCTCATCCATGGCGGTCAGCTCATTCCATGCCTGCCGGTAAGCGTCAAGCTCCACCTCGTCGCCGGCCACACGATCAAGGAATTCTCGTTGACGTGCGGCGGAGGCAATTTTCAGCTGATCGGCCTGCCCGTGAATGGTCACCAATTCTCCGGCAATGGAACCGAGCACAGATCGCGGCACGGATTTGCCGCCAAGTACGGCACGAGATCGGCCGGAAGCCGGCACAGTGCGAGAGAGGAACAGCTCACCGTCTTCGGGTTCGACGCCCGCATCGCGAGCTCGGGCAACAGCCGCCGCGACCCCAATGAGGGCCGCAGGATCGCCGTCATCGGCATCACGTGAAGAATCGTCCTGACCATGGTTCCCGGAGTCTGCGGCTAGAGCATCATCGTCCAGCGCAAAAATCGCCTGCGCCCATGCCTCGTCTGCTCCTGCGGCGACCCGCGAGGATTCGGCCGTATCGCCGGACACCAGACGAATGGCGGACAGCAGCATGGATTTGCCCGCACCGGTTTCGCCGGTGATGGCCGTCATGCCACGGGCGGGCGCGATGGAGGCTTCTCGAATCGGCCCTAGGTTACGAATATCGAGTTCTTCGAGCATCAGCCCTCCGCCTTGCCGTTATGCTCGTCCGTCCTATCAGACACGGCATCAGCGGCAGTCGGGAACGTGTGTCCGTGATGCAGTGGCTGGCCCGAGGCCTCATTGCGTGCATGCTCACGCCAACCAACCACAGGCAGATCGAACTTGGAGACCAGACGGTTGGTGAACGGCACACCGGAGAGTCGGGCGAGGCGCAAGGTATCGCGCGATTCGCGCACCATGACGCGCGTACCCTGCGGCAGGGCGCGCTGGCGGCGGCCATCGCAGCAGATCCAGCCTTCGGACATGGAATCGTCCAGGATATCGATGGTGAAGGTCGAGCCGGAGCCGATGATCAGCGGCCTGGCGAACAACGCATGCGCGGCCAACGGAATCAGCTGCAAAGCCTTGACGTTCGGCCAAATCACAGGACCGCCGGCGGAAAAGGCATAGGCCGTGGAACCGGTGGGCGTGGAGACGATGATGCCATCGGCGCCGAAGGAGTTCATTTCCACATCGTCCACGCGAATGGAGAGCTCCACCATCTTGCCGCGGTCGGCGCGTTCCAAAGTGATATCGTTCAGCGCCCAATCCTCGATGGGTTTGGTGGCACCGGGCAGCCAGACATCAACATGGGCGATCATGCGCTCGTCAATGGAATAGTCATGTTCGGCCACGCGCCGAATCGCCTCGTCGATCTGGAAGCTCTCGAATTCGGCCAGGAAGCCGACATGCCCCATGTTCACGCCGAGAATCGGCACCTGGGTGCAATGCACGAGCTCGGCCGCGCGAAGAATCGTGCCGTCGCCGCCCAGCACCACGACGATTTCCGTGTCGTCCGTCACGCATGCGGGACTTACGCCGAAATCCGGAGCTTCGGTGTTATCGATAATCGTGACTTCAAAGCCGGCGCTGCGCAGCTGGCTCACCGCCTCGGACACCACTGTGCCGGACTGCCTGAGCCTGGTATGCGTCACCACAACCGCATTGCGCTTGGCCATGACATCCTCCTATTGAATCGGTCGCACTGATGACTATCCTAATCATCGCCTGAGCCATCGGCCACATCACGTCACCGGCCCTCGGACATCAGACAAGGCCAACATATGGGCGTCGATACTATTGCACACCGCATGCTGTTCCACGGAGTCGATTATCGCGAGGCTTCGGCTTACAATTACAGCCATACACCATTACGCCATCAGTATGGTGGGAAGCAGGAACCATATCCAACGACTTTGACGAGTCCTCCTCAAACAAGGAGACCTCGAAAGGCCTGTCATGGTGGTACTCGACCGACGTAATCAGCCAAGACAAGGACGACCGGGCCTCCAAGCGCATCCGGCGCATGACGCTCACGGATCGCCTCATCAGGCATCCGGGCCGCCTGTCCATTCTGTATTTTTCCGTATTGATATTGCTGTCGACCGGATTATTGATGCTGCCCATCTCCACTACGAATCACGATGGCTTCAGCAACTTTCCGGTGTCGTTCTTCACCGCGGTCTCCGCCCTGTCCACCTGCGGCATTCCGGTGGTGAACACCGGCGAGTACTGGTCGATGTTCGGCCAGTTGGTCATCCTGTTTTCCATCCAGTTCGGTGGACTTGGCGTGATGACCTTTGCTTCGATAGTCGCATTGGGTGGTTATTCCGCAGGCGTGGCCAGCGCCGGCAACCCAGCATGCCTGTTCATTCTTGCGGCCGCAATGATTGTCGGTCGAGGCTTCCGTAACCATCACCGGCAACCTGTTGGATGCCGGCATCTCCGACCTGTGGGCCAAATCGGTCTCTCAGAAGCACGCCCGCATTCTGCAGCGCATTGGTGCCCACCATATCATCAATGCGGAAACCGATGCCGGCAAGCGCGTGGGTCATCTGGTGGCTGGCAACTATCTGGATTACATCGAAATCGACGGCCCATACAACGTCGTGAAGATTCACACCCCGCTGTACGCGGTGGGTCGCAACATCGAGGATGTGCAGGTGCATGACAAGTACGGTGTGACCGCGGTCGGCATCAAGGCCCCGGCAAGGAATTCCAGTACGGTTCCAAGGAACTGATCATGCATCGCAACGATGAGCTCATCATCATGGGCAAGCAGGATCAGATCGACCGCTTTATCCAAGGCTGATTCTCGCGATACCCCCGTCCTGTTACTATATACCCATAATGCAAACGTTAGCATTAGCTCATCAACGATGATGACACTTGCGGTACGCAAAGCACAGGAGGTATCTTGCATCACCACACCGGCAACACAGGGCACGTACGTAACGGAAATTATGGGCTCATTACCGTGACGACCCGTACCACATTCGCCGACGATGTACGTTTTCGCACCACCATGGTCACCGGCACGCTTGAGGCAAACACCATTACCGGCAATCAGCTGATTGTCGACAATGGTACAGTGAGATGTTCCGGCGATGTTCATGTCGAGCGCATTGCCGGCAGAGGCAGAATCATCACCGATGGCAGCATCATCTGCGGCGGCATCGAGCTCACCGGCGACCTGCACTCCGGCGGAGATATCACGTGTAACGATGATTTGCTCGTTAAGGGATCGCTGACCAGCCGTCATATCCGCGCGCGCAACATTCTGCTCCACGGCGTGCTTCAGGGGCATCGCATCAACGGCAGCAGTCTGGAGATCCGGCCATTGCGCAGCGCGATGTTCACCAGATTCGACATGCTGAAATATGAGGGAGGCAGCTCAGCCTCGCATATAGACGTCAACAAGATCGAGGCTCATCGGCTGACGTGCCGTACGTTACAAGCCGGCACTGCCATATTGTGTGATAACAGCATGGTGGAGCATGCTATTTGCTCGACTTCAATAGGTCTTGACCGAACATCCTGTGTGATGCTGGTCAACCGAGAATGCCGAAGATATCATTTGAAAACCGCATAAAGCAGATATTCCGCATTACCGTGCATGCCTTCAATGGGACTGTCGGCCGTATTGACGACGTGCAGCCCGTGCTGCCGCGCACAGGCGACGACATCGGCAAGGGTCTGCTCGCGCAATGCCGGATCGCCCACAATGCCATGCTTGCCGAGTCCTTGCCGACCGACTTCAAACTGCGGCTTGACCAGCAGCACCACCTGAGCGCCGGGAGCGGCGATGCGCGCAATCACCGGAATCACATAGGTCAGTGAAATGAACGAGACATCGGACACGATCATCGCCGGGCGATATGGCAAATCATCGGCCGTGACTTCACGGATATTGACGCCGCTCATTTCGATGACGCGGTTATCTCCTGCAATACGCGGGTCAAGCTGCCCATGCCCCACATCGAGGGCCACGACTCTGGCCGCTCCCCCGCGCAGTAGCACATCGGTAAATCCACCGGTGGATGCACCGATATCCAAACATTCCAGACTTTGCGGCCCGGTCAGCCCATCGTCGGCAAAGGCCTTGAACGCGCCAAGCAGCTTGTAAGCTCCACGAGAGACATAATCATCACCCTTATCCACGGCAAGCTCACAATGACCGGCTTTGACCATGAATGACGGCTTGGCGATGGTCTCTCCGCCAACACGCACATGTCCGGCCTTAATAAGGCGCTGCGCCTTGGATCGGGACTCAACGAGATCGGAGGCCACAAGCATCATGTCAAGACGGTCAAGCGGCATTGCGGGATCAATCGGATGTTCTGACATCAATCAGTCACGGCTCTCGTCGAGCTCACTGTGCAATGAGTCAAGCACATTGCGGTAAATCTCGAGCTTGCGGTCATTGTCCTGATTGTCAATATCCACAAGATCCGGGTACCGTTGCGACACCGGCGTACGGCCGGCTGACTGAGGTTCGCTGTTCATCGCTGCTCTCCAAGGACAAAGTTCGGCACCATGGATTCATCCATCTGCGCGCCTTTGTCGGCGGCTTCCCAAGCGGCACATACCGCAGCACGAAGACCATCCATACTCGTGGGATCACTGACCTGAACCCGTCCGTTTTCAAACCATGCGCTGGCCTTGCGGCACTCCCAAGTACCGTCCTCGCAACGCACCGGTTCGCTCTGAATCTCGCCAAGCTCGCGCAGATCACGGGCGATGAACGTGGGGCGCAAGTGTTCGGGAGCCAGCATAAGCTCGGTCGGGTTGGTCACGCCGGTCAACACAGCCAGCGAATCATAGCCGCCACGGTTGCCTGCCTCGATATCCGTGTCGAGACGATCGCCGATGGCGATGGACGACTCTTTGGGCACCAAGTCATGACCTTCGGCGGCGTTGAGTTCACGCGCTTCATCGTACATATAGGCTTCCGGCTTACCTGCGGAGGCCACTGGTTCGACGCCAGTGGCGGTGATCACGGCTCGAATCATCGAGCCGCAGCCGGGCGCTATGCCCATTTCACGCGGAATGGTCAGATCACGGTTAGTCACGAAATATGTGGCTCCGGCTTCGACCGCATAGGAGACTTCAGCCATCATCTGCCACGTCATCTCGGGATACCATCCCTGAATAACCGCCTGCGGATGGTCTTCCGGGCCATTCACGATGGTCAAACCGTTTCGCGTGACCTCATCACGAAGATGATCGGCACCCAATACCTGCACGCGCGCACCGGCCGGCAACGCTTTGGCTACCATACGGGCCGCCACCACCGAGGAGGTGATGACCTGCCACGGTTCCACATCCAGGCCAAAACCCTTGAGCTGATCGGCCACCACATGCTGGAATCGTGAGGAATTGTTGGTGGTGTACTCGATAGTCATGCCGGCCTGTTCGGCAGCGCGGATGGAATCAGCCGCATAGTCGACCGGGTTCTTGCCGCGGTACACCACACCGTCGAGGTCCAGCAGCGCAAGCTGATAGGCCTCGGCAAGCGGACGATCGGTGCCTTTGAGAAAACGGGTCATTACGCCGCTCACTCCTCGGTTTCTTCAGATTCGGCTTCGGCGGGAGCATCATCAGCCGACTCTTCGGATTCGGCCGGTTCGTCGCTCTCCTCGGACTCCTCAGTGGCATCAGATTCAGCTACGTCGGATTCCTCCGCAGCTTCATCATCTTCCGGTTCCTCGGCGTCTTCTGATTCCTCAGGCTCCTCAGACTCTTCAGGCTCAAGCTCTGGAGCATACTGTGCTTCGGACGGGTCGATACCGAGGGTTTCCATCACTTCGGAGTCGTCGGTGATGTCCTCAAGATCATGGTCAACGACCACGTCATCGCTATCCTCGTCGATGTCTTCGTCGGCGTACTGGTCTTCAAGGCGGTCAAGCAAATCGTTAAGCTGCTCGGCTTCCTTGTTGCGGCCGGCTTCCTCGAGGAAATACTGTTCGGCTTGTACCGCACGCATGCGGTACTCCCCCGGCAGACCCTGCGAACGTCCGACGGCGTGAACCACATCAATGGCCTTATCCCACATTTCCAAATCACCGAGAGCGCCAGCGTACACCAGGAACATCTCGACCTTCGGAGAGCCATGCAGTGCCTTGCCCTCGTCGGACAGCGCCAGTTCCACGGCCTTCTTCGGGTTGCCAAGGCCACGCTCGCAGTCGGCGATGAACGGCAGGTAGTCCTGGAATCCGTTCATGCGGTAAGCGGTGCGGAATTCGCGCAAGGCGAGCTTGTAGTCGCCTTGACGGTAGGCGATGAATGCCAACGTTTCACGGGCGAAGTCAATTCGGGAAGCCTGACGAGCCACCCACTTGGCATGCTCGAGAGCATTCTGAGGATCGTCCTCCTCCTGCGCAAAGGCGGCGAGAATATGCAGACCGATGTTCTCCGCGTGCTCCTTGGACAGGCCGCGCAGACGCTCCCTCTCATCCGAGGACAGCATCGACCATTCCATACCCTTGGGCATCTTCGGCTCGTCAGGGCGACGATCGGTGTACGGGTTCTGCGAGGGGAAGCTCATCGTGCCGTCGGAATTGCGGCGCGGACGGTTCATGTATTCAGAGCGCTTCTCCTCACGGTACTGGCGCTTCTCCTCCTGAGAGAACTCGCGGTAGCCGTCACGGCGGTCATTGTCACGACGGTCATCGCGACGGAAGTTGCGGCGATCGCCATCCCTATGGAAGTCACGACGATCGCCATCGCGACGGAAATCACGGCGATCATTGTCGCGGTGCTGGTAGCGCGGGTTCTCGCCGTTCTCGCCTTCGTGGGAACGGTAGCCACCCTCGCGGCGCGGCTTGAAACCGTCGCCGTCGCGGCGCGGACCATTGCCGCGGTAGCCGCCCTTGTGGAAGCCTCCGGACTTGCCGTAGGACTTGCGGTAGCCGCCGCGACCTTCACCATCACCATCGCGACGCGGCGCGTAACCCTCGCCATCCTCGCGGTGACGCGGCTTGAAACCCTCACCATCATGGTCGCGACGCGGGCGGAATCCTTCGCCGTCACGACGCGGACCATTGCCGCGGTAGCCGGAACGACCACCCTTGTGGAAGTCGCCGCCCTTGCCGTACGACTTGCGGTAGCCGCCGTGGCCTTCACCATCACCATCGCGGCGCGGCGCATAACCCTCGCCATCCTCGCGGCGACGCGGCTTGAAACCCTCACCATCATGACGCGGCTTGAAACCGCCCTTGCCGCGCGGCTTGAAACCCTTGCCACCGCGGTTGCCCGGTCGGCGATCGCCATACCCCTTATGGCCGCCGCCGTAGGACTTGCCGGAACGCTCGTTACCTTCTGCCATTACTTGTTTTCCTTAATTCGTTGTTGATTAACGGTTTTCCACGGCGCCGAGCGCCTTCTTGCCACGACGGATGAGCGCGAAGCGGCCGGCCAGGAAGTCAGCTTCGGCCAGCACCTGCTCCTCATCCTCGATACGGTTGTTGTTGAGATACACGCCACCGGACTTGATGGCGCGGCGTGCCTCGGAAGCGGACTTGAACAGTCCGGCAGCCTGGGCGGCGTCGATCACGCGATCGCCGGGCTTGGAGACGGGGAAGACGTGCTCGCCGTTCTCGTCGACCACCTTGAAACCGTCGAGCACGGATTCCAGCGTTTCCTCATCGATGTCTTCGAGGTTGCCACCGCGTCCGAACAGCGCACCGGAAGCGTCAATGGCGGCCTGGGTAGCGGCCTCGCCATGCACGAAGCTGGTGACCTCCCAGGCGAGGGTCTTCTGGGCCTCGCGCTTGCCGGGGTTGGTCTTGGATTCCTCGACCAGTCGTTCGATTTCGGCCTTGGGCAGGAAGGTGAACGCCTTCAGCAGGCTTTCCATCTCCACATCCGGGCGGTTGATCCAGAACTGGTAGAACTTGTACGGGCTGAGCATCGTGGCATCGAGCCAGACGGCGTTGCCCTCGGACTTGCCGAACTTCTTGCCGGAAGCATCAGTGATGATCGGGCTGGTGAACACATTGACGTCCACACCGCGCACCTTGTGAATCAGGTCCAGGCCGGAGGTGAGGTTGCCCCACTGGTCGGAGCCGCCGAGTTCCAACGTGCAGTGGTATTCGTCAAACAGGTGGAGGAAGTCGTTGCCCTGCAGCACCTGATAGCTGAACTCGGTGAAGGAGATGCCTTCCTCGGAGTTCAGGCGGCGAGCCACGGTGTCTTTGGCCAGCATGGTGCCCAAGCGGAAGTTCTTGCCGACATCGCGCAGGAAGTCGATGACGGTCATCGAAGCGGTCCAATCGTAGTTGGACACGAAACGCACCGGGTTGGCGCCTTCAGTCTCCAAAATGCCGCCGATCTGGTTCTTGAGGCGGTCGGCCCAGCCGGCCACCACGTCCTTCGGATTGAGCGTGCGTTCACCTGACTGGCGCGGATCGCCGATCAGACCGGTGGCGCCACCGACCAGGGCGATTGGATGATGGCCTGCCAACTGCAGATGACGCATGTTGATGAGCTGCACCAGATTGCCGATATGCAGGGATGCAGCAGTGGGATCGAAGCCGCAATAATAGGTGATGGGCTCGCCGTTCAATGCTTCCGCAAGTCGATCCCTGTCCGTGGACTGAGAAATCAACCCGCGCCATTCCAGTTCCTCAAGCAGGGTGTTGAAACCCGCTTCCTTGAAGTCGGTGACGTGAGCCATAGCCTGTCGCTTCTCCCTATCGAATTGTGTATAAAACCGCCCAATTGGGCACAGTCAAGTTTCGCAGAACATGGCGACAGTGCCGAACACCAGCCGAGCCGCGCGATTCAGTAAAACGCCTTATTCTAGCGGCGCGGGCCCATAAGTTCGCGCAAAGAGTCGATGATGTCCTGACGATTCGGCACCTGGAACTTCGGGAAGGACTTGAGCATACGCTTCTGCTGTGCGTTGATAACACCGTTGGCTGCCCAACGCAGACGCTCAATCGTATCCTGCGAGAGCTCGCGCATCTTATCGGATACCGCACTGGAACCCCATTGCCACGTGTCGCCTGCTCGTGCAGCCACATCCTGCACCGTTTGAGTAACGGAGTCGAGCACCTGCTCGAATTCGAGCATGCCTGCCACCGTGACCGCTAAATCAATGATGGTGACCAGAGCCAGTACCGTGACCAATGTGTGCAGCATTGGCACAGGAATCAGGTCAGTGAACTGTGCCACGTATGGTTGGGCGCCGAGCACAATCACCACACCGGCAATACCGAAAATCACCGCCCCTAAAAGGCACACACGCCCTTGGACATTGAAACGGAAATTCGAGTAATCCCACCAACGTGCGTGGAAGAGCTCCTCCATAACCCACGAGGTCGTGTATTCAAGAATCGTGGCGCCGACCATCGAAATCAGAAAGATGATGATTGGATTATGGAGATTGCCGAGCACGGCGATGCCCAGTACCGCACCGGTGCCGTAAATCGGGCACAGCGGACCGTTGAGGAATCCACGGTTTACCAAGCGACGTTCTTGGCAAGAAACAAGGATGGATTCATAGACCCAGCCCACAAAGCTGTAGAACAGGAACCAGAGGAAGTAGTGTTCAAGCGCAATCATCATCGGCGGTAATCACCTTGTAACGCGGTGTTTGATGTGTGCCTCCAACGAGGGCAGATGTGGCTTGTTGAACCGGTCGAACGAGAACGTTTCGGCGGTGGCCGAAAGCTTATCCGACAACGTGACAAGGTATCCTTCGATATAGGCGGGCGGCACAGGGGTCATCGGGAACATATGGTTTTCGATGCTGTTGCGTTCGATGTCGTTGAGGTCAAAATCCTTCAAAGCGTTCATCAAGGCCGCATGGCCATGGGTGAAGCCGTGCCAACGGTGCTGCCCGTTGTCCCAGTCGTGCCAGTCGTACAGGAAGTAGTCGTGCAGGAGAGCCGCACGAATCAGAGACCTGAGATTCACGCGGTACCAGAGATGTGCGCGATCCGCCAGCCAAACGGCGAGGCACGCCACACGTATGGAATGCTCGAATGTGGTGACATTGCCGTGCTGATAGCAGCAACGTTCGATCTGCATGTGCTGATGTTCGATGACTTCACGGCCATGCTTGGCGACCAAGCGTTGAATCTGCGCTCGAGTGAGCAGGCGTCCCACGGTTTCGTCCTTCCCGTTCGGGCTGGTTCGGTTCATTCCATGTGATTACCCGACAACATTCAAGTATTTATCGGGTAACACCGTGACCGATTGTAGGGCACGCACATTACCGTGCACACTCATCCAAAAGAACGACAATAGGAACTGTTCGAGAAATCTTTGCGCTTAGCACGAGTCAGTGCAAAGATCTCTCGAAATCAGGGATTATTACGAGAATTCCTTGCGCCGAGAGGTCAGAGATACGTTGCGGCCAATCGGCTGTTGAGCTGTTAATCGTGGAGGGATTCGAGATAATCAAGATAGCCTTGGAAGCCTCCATAGAGGCTGGCCACATCGTAACCGCGATCGGCGAGAATTTCGGCCACTTCCTCGCTCCACCAACCTTGGGCGCAATAGACCACAACAGTTCGATCCTTGGGCACGGTTTTGAGTACATGAGCCAATGGATCAAGAGGAGCATTGATGGCACCTTCGACCGGGTGAGCGGCGAAATCGGCCGGTTCCCTCAAATCGAGCAGCGTAACCGTATTCGGGTCGAGCTCGGCGAATTCTTCCGGCGTGATGTGACGATACGCACACTCACCGCTCTCATCGGCATCAACCACATTATGCAAAGCAATAGGCATGTTCTTCCCCTCTCGTTCTGATCTTGGCTCCCCTGGAGGGGAACTGTCCGCGTAGCGGACTGAGAGGAGGCTTGCTCAACCGCAACAACTCCCCTCAGTCACCTACGGTGACAGCTCCCCTCAGAGGGGGAGCCATATAGCTCTAAATCGCGCAGGCCGGCTGAATATAGTTGGCCGAGTCAATGGCGGTGATGGTCGGTTGCTCACCACACACCGGGCAATCCGGCACATGCTCCGGCAATGGCACCCGTCGAATATTCATGGTCAACGCATCCACGGTGAGCATGCGGCCCACCAACGGCTCCCCCACGCCGACTATCAGCTTGACGGCTTCAGTGGCTTCCAGACTGCCGATCACGCCGACCACCGCACCCAAGACGCCAGCTTCCTTGCAAGTCGGAATCTCGCCAGCGGCAGGCATGTCGCGGAAAATACAGCGATAGCACGGGCCTTCACCGGGAATGACGGTCATCACCTGACCTGCGAATCCGACCACACCCGCATGAATATACGGTTTATTGGCCAATACACAAGCGTCATTGATAAGGAACTTCGCGGCGAAATTGTCGGTGGCCTCTATCACCAGATCGTATGCCCCGATGAGGCCGGCGATATTGTTGGCATCAACAAGCTCATAGTAAGTGTCGACCGTCACGTCCGGGTTGAGTTCACGGATGGCCTCAGCCGCTGACTCCACCTTGGGCTCGTTCACCCGTGCAGTGGTGTGGATAATCTGGCGTTGCAGATTGCTCAAATCCACCATATCGCCATCCACGAGTCCGATGCGACCGACTCCGGCTGCCGCCAGATACAGAGCAACCGGCGAACCGAGCCCGCCCGCGCCGATAATCAGCACACTGGAAGCCAGCAGACGCTTCTGCCCTTTGACACCCACGCCCTTCAAAATCAGATGACGCGCGTACCGCTCCACCTGTTCATCCGTCAATGCCATGTTTTCTCCATGTTTCTGCCCTCTCCGGAGGGACGCTGTCATCACAGGTAACTGAGAGGAAGTTTTAACGCTGCCTCGCGAATTCCTCTCAGTCCGCTACACGGCCAGCTCCCCTCAGAAAAGGGAGCCAATACCCAATCAGTGCAAATACCCCGTGGTCGGACTGGACGGCACGGCTTGTCCCTCGGTCACCTTGCCAAGGCCAGACAGATACGCGGAACGACCCGCATCGATGGCGTGCTTGAACGCCTCAGCCATCAACGGAATATTGCCAGCGGAGGCCACAGCCGTGTACGCCATCACCGCATCCGCACCCATTTCCATGGCATCGCAAGCCTGGCTCGGGCGTCCGATGCCGGCGTCGATGATGACCGGCACGTGCGCGTTGGCGATGATGATTTCGATAAAATCACGCATACGCAAACCCATGTTGGAACCAATCAGCGAGCCGAGCGGCATGACGGCGGCCGCACCAGCTTCTTCCAGCTGACGGGCTGCGATCGGGTCCGGGAACATGTAGGGCATGACCACGAAGCCTTCCTTGGCCAGCATTTCAGTGGCACGAATGGTTTCGGCGTTGTCCGGCAGAAGGTACTTGGTTTCATGCTCGATTTCGACCTTGACGAAATCAGTGTGGCATACTTCGCGGGCCAGTCGCGCAATACGCACGGCCTCCTCGGCATTGCGCGCGCCAGAAGTATTCGGCAGCAGCGTAATGCCCTCAGGAATGTAATCAAGCACGCTGTTCTCGGTGGTCTGCGCGCGACGCAATGCCATGGTGACAATCTGCGTACCGGCGTGCTCGACCGTGGCCTCGATGAGGTTCAGGTCATAGCGGCCGGAACCCAAGATGAATCGCGATTGGAATTCGTGGCCTCCCAGATTCAGCGGCTTGTCTTCCACCGGCAGAATCGGCGCAGCGGTACCGACCGGATTGGTGACGGCGGGCTGCGGCGGCAGCGGCGTCGCCTCAACGGATGCTTCAGTAACCGGATTGATATTGCTCATAGCTCTTCCTTTCAGCCACCCTGAACAAACTGTACGATTTCCATAACGCACTGGTCGTCAAGCATGGCATCGGCACGCTTGTCGCGCGGAATAATCTCACCATTAAGTTCGATGGCCACACGTTCGGCGCGGAATCCGTGTGCTTCGAGATAGTCGGCAACGCTGACCGGCGTATCGAGCTTGACTTGCTCTCCGTTGACCTGCATAACAACCTTTCCGAATAGTAAAAAAGGGTGCACGAAACGAACCGTACCTTAAGTGGTGCGCCCATTCATGAACCCAATCATGCGACCGTGTGGCCGCCGCGATGCATTGGCTACACCACGACCCGTCATACGGCTAAATTATGCAAACGGAATGAAAGACTGTTGCAGGAAACCTAACAAATCAAGAACAACGATTCCTTACGGCGGCATGACCCGCGTCAAGTTCCCCGGTCGAAGTCTGGCAACTTCCTCTCAGCCTTACGGCTCCCGTTCGTTACGATTATTCAGTGTAGGCCGTTGCGATGACAACGCAAGACCTAGCTCCCGCTGGCGGGAGCTGGCTCGCGGAGCGAGACTGAGGGTGGTCATGTGGACGAAGACCTTCGCAACCACCCCCAGTCGGCTTCGCCGACAGCCCTCGCCAACGGGAGCGCACAGTTTAAAACGTGCCGGGGGCCTTATACGCGGAACCGTCAGAAGTGGAGGCCGGGAACAACTTGAGCTCTTCGACGCTGGCCTTGGCGTCGGCAATCTGCTCGCGCACACGACCATAGGCGGTGCCGCCCTTGCCGTTGCGAGAGTCGACCGAACCGTGGCTGGAGAGCACTTCACGCACGCCCGGAGCCTTGCCGGCCGGCAGGAATGCGGCGAAGGTCTCGATGAAGTCCTCGTCGGTCAGATCCCAGAGTTCCTGGCCACGGCCTTCGGCGAGCTTGACGCAGGCACCAGAGAGCTCGTGAGCATGGCGGAATGGCACGCCGTTCTTGACAAGCCATTCGGCGATGTCAGTAGCCAGAGCAAAGCCGGTCGGCGCTTCCTCTTCCAGGCGGTCGCCGTCGAAGTGCATGGTCTTGACCATGCCGGTGAAAGCAGGCAGCAGCACTTCGAGCGTATCGACCTGGTCGAACACGGCCTCCTTGTCTTCCTGCAGATCGCGAGCGTAGGCGGTGGGCAGACCCTTCAGAGTGGCCAGCAGACCGGTCAGATCGCCAATGAGACGGCCGGACTTGCCACGGGCGAGCTCGGCGATATCCGGGTTCTTCTTCTGCGGCATGATGGAGGATCCGGTGGAATAGCCGTCATCGAGCTTGACGAAGGCGAACTCCTGAGTGTTCCAGATGATGATCTCCTCGGACAGACGGGAGATGTCCACGCCGGTCATGGCGGCCACGAACGCGAATTCGGCCACGAGATCGCGTGCGGCGGTGCCATCGATGGAGTTGTCGGTCACGCGGGAGAAGCCGAGCTCACGCGCCACGGCCTCCGGGTCGAGGCCGAGCGTGTTGCCGGCCAGTGCGCCGGAGCCGTACGGGGAGGCGTTGATGCGCTTGTCCCAGTCGATCAGTCGCTGCACGTCGCGGATCAGCGGCCAAGCGTGGGCCATGAGCTGGTGCGCGAGCAGCACCGGCTGGGCATGCTGCATATGGGTGCGACCCGGCATCACGGTGCGGCCGGCCTTTTCGCTCTGCTCGATCAGTGCGTTGACCAGGTCAAGCAGCAATCCGGCGATTACGCGGGAGTGACGGCGCAGCCACATGCGAATCAGGCAGGCGATCTGGTCGTTGCGAGAGCGGCCGGCACGCAGCTTGCCGCCGAGTTCGTCGCCAGCGATGTCGATGAGTCCGCGTTCAAGCGCAGTGGCCTCGTCCTCATCGTCTTCGATAGGAGCGAAGGAGCCGTCATCGACGTGACGCTGGAGCGTATCGAGTGCGTCTTCCATGCGCTGCAGTTCGTCGGCGGTCAGGAGTCCCGCACGGCCGAGAGCACGGGCGTGGGCGCGGGAACCAGCGATGTCGTCGTCAGCCAAACGCCAATCGAACTGCGTGGACTTGGACAGTCGGGCCAACTCCGGAGACGGACCGGATGTAAAACGACCACCCCACAAGGCCAAATGTTCGTTGTTCTCAGTCATGAAAGCTCCTTGAAAAGTGAAAATAGCTGTGTTTAAGCGTAGCAATGTGTTCAAACATACAGTTGCCCCCGCTGGCGAGGGCTGTCACATGGAGTGTGACTGAGGACAGTCCTTTCAAAGACCACTCCCAGTCAGCTATGCCGACAGCCTCGCAGCGGGGGCGACTGAGTAAGAATCACTCGACGGTGTTCTTCGGGACCTCGATGCCGTTGCCGAACTTGACATCGCGGGCGGCAGCCACGCGGGACGGCAGGCCGTAGATGTCGATGAAGCCGTTGGAGGACTTCTGATCGAAGGTATCGCCGGAATCGTAGGTGGCGAGCTTGTAGTCGTACAGCGAGGAGTCGGAACGACGGCCGGTCACCACAGCGCGACCGCCATGCAGAACCATGCGAATCTCACCGGACACGTACTTCTGGGTGTCCTCGATGAAAGCGTTGAGCGACTGGGTAGCCGGGGAGAACCACTGCGCATCGTAAACCAGCTCGCCCCAGCGCTTGTCGATGTCGCGCTTGATGCGGTGCTGTTCGCGCTCGAGGCAGCAGTTTTCGAGTTCCTGATGAGCGGTGATCAGGGCCACGGCGCCCGGAGCCTCGTACAGCTCGCGGGACTTGATGCCGACCAGGCGATCCTCGATGAGGTCGATACGGCCGATGCCCTGGGCGCCAGCACGTCGGTTCATCTCTTCGATGGCCTGCAGCGGAGTGACGTCGCGGCCGTCGATCTTGACCGGGATACCTTCCTTGAACTCGATGACAACCTCATCTTCGACCGGCGGGAAGGCCGGGTCGTCGGTGTAGGAGTAGCAGTCCTTGGTCGGACCGTTCCACGGATCCTCGAGGAAGCCGGTCTCGATGGCGCGGCCCCACACGTTCTGATCGATGGAGTACGGGGACTTCTCGGTCTGGGTGATCGGCAACTTGTGCTCCTTGGCGAACGCAATCTCGACGTCACGGGTCAGGGAGAGATCACGAATCGGGCTGATGGCCTTGAGCGTCGGGTCGATGGAGGCGATGGAGACCTCGAAACGAACCTGATCGTTACCCTTGCCGGTGCAACCGTGGGAGATGGTGTCGGCGCCGAACTGGTGGGCGGCGCGCACGAGGTGCTTGGAGATCAGCGGGCGGGAGATGGCGGAGACCAGCGGGTAGACGCCTTCGTACATGGCGTTGGCCTTGAGGGCCTTCATGCAGTATTCGTTGGCGAATTCGTCACGGGCGTCGACCACGTAGGATTCGATGGCGCCGCAGGCGAGGGCGCGCTCCTTGATGGTCTCAAGGCTTTCACCGCCCTGACCTACATCGAGGGACACGGCCACGACGTCCTTGCCGGTGCGCTCCTTCAGGTACGAGATGGCGACGGAGGTATCAAGACCACCGGAGTAGGCCAGAACAAGGCGATTGTTATCTGCCATGAGTTCCCTTTCATTCAAGGTCCAAAAAAACAAACTGATGTAAGTATATACAGAGGATTGTATATTTATGCACGGCGTGTTGGGGAGGATTGGGCAACTCTCCTCAGTCGCCTACGGTGACAGCTCCCCTCACCTTGGGGGGGGGCAAGAAAAAACACTATTTGGAGGCGAGGCCGAGCAGCCAGTCAGAGCGGGAGACGGCGGTGCCGTCGTCAGCGCAGATCACCATGACGGTATCGTCTCCAGCGATGGTGCCAAGCACGCCGTCGATGGGCTGACGGTCAATCACGGAAGCCACATATTGTGCGGCTCCGGACGGGGTATGCACCACAACGAGGTTGCGGGCAGCGGCCACCGAAGTGACCAGACCATTGAGCACACGAGCCATCTGAGCCTCGGTGCGCTCCCCCACGTCCTCAACATCGGCAACCGCCGAACCACGTCCAACCGTATAGGCCACCGTACCGTCCTTCAGCCGGGTTTTCACCGCATGCATCTCATCCAGGTCGCGGCTCAACGTGGCCTGCGTAACCGCGATGCCTTCGTCCAATAGGATTTTCGACAGCTGCGATTGTGACGTGATGACATGCGTGGCCAGCGCCTGTTCAATGGCACTGAGTCGCGCGGCCCTGGTGGCAGGGCGCTGCAGGGACGGCAGGGCTTCACTCATGCGAGCAGGCTTTCGTCGCCACGGGCCTTGCCGGTCAGCCAGGTGAGCAACGCCTTCTGCGCGTGCAGACGGTTCTCCGCTTCATCCCACACCACGGACTGCGGGCCATCAATCACCTCGGCAGTGACTTCCTTACCGCGATAGGCGGGCAGGCAGTGCTGGAATAGCGCATCCGGCTTAGCCAGAGCCATGAGCTCGGCATTGACCTGATAATCCCAGAACGGCTTGGATCGGATGGCGTATTCAGCTTCCTCACCCATCGAAACCCAGGTGTCAGTAAACACGCAATCGGCACCGGCGACGGCCTCACGAGCATCAGTGGTCACCAGAATGGAACCGCCGTTCTCAGCGGCAATGCGTTCGGCATCGGCCACGATATCCGGACGCGGCAGGTAGCCCTGAGGTCCGGCCACACGCACGTTCATACCGGCAACGGCACCGCCGAGCAGATACGAGTTGGACATGTTGTTGGCGGCATCACCGAGGTAGGCGATGGTCTGGTTCTTCAGATTGTCCACGCCGCCGCGGTGTTCGGCGATGGTCTGGAAGTCGGCAAGAATCTGGCAGGGGTGGAAGTCATCGGTCAGCGCGTTGACCACCGGGTGGGTGGAATACTTGGCCATTTCCTCCACGCGATCCTGACCAAAGGTGCGCCAGACCACGCCATAGGCCATACGGTCGAGCACACGGGCGGTATCGGCCACAGGCTCGCCACGGCCCAGCTGGGAGCCGGACTTGTCAATGACCAGCGGGTAGCCGCCAAGCTCGGCAACACCAATGGAGAAACTGGAGCGGGTACGGGTGGAAGGCTTGTCGAACAGCACGGCGACGGCCTGCGGACCGGCAAACGGCTGCTTGTAGAAACGGTTCTTGCTGAACTTGATGGCAAGCTCAAGCACCTGCTTCTGCTCCTCATGGTTGAGGTCGTCATCACGCAGCATATGGCGCAGTTCTGGGGTCATGGTGATCTCCTTATATAGGTCAGGTAAGTCAGTCGTTCGGCAGATCAGCGGGCACGTCCTTGAGAACGGCGAGCGCCTGGTCAACGTCTTCGGCGGTTACGATCAGCGGCGGTGCGAAACGCAGCGCATTGGGGGCCACCGCATTGACGATGAGCCCGTGTTCGAGGCAGTAGTTCATGACGGCGTGGGCGCAGGGATGCTTGAGCTCTACGGCATCGAGCAGGCCACGACCGCGCACGGATACGTAGAGCGGATTGCCGGTGACCATAATGCCATCGCGCAGCTGCTGGCCGCGGGCCTCGGCATTGGCAATGAGGTTATCGTCCTCAATGACACCGAGTGTGGCAAGTCCAGCCGCCGCACCCAACGGGTTGCCGGCAAAGGTTGATCCATGAGAGCCCGGAGTGAACAGGGCTGCAAGCTTCTCGCCGAAGGCAATCATGCCACCCATCGGGAATCCGCCGGCCACTCCCTTGGCAAAGGTCACCATATCCGGGGTCACGCCGCCGGAAAGATCCTCACGCTGAAATGCAAACCACTTGCCGGTACGACCGATGCCGGTCTGCACCTCATCGATGATGAGCAGCGCATGGTTGATGTCACACAGCTCACGCACGAACTTGACGTAATCGGCACCCAACGGCTGCACGCCGGCCTCACCCTGAATGAGTTCCAGAATCACCGCCGCTACCGGCCCCTTGCCATAGTGGCCAAGACCGGTCTGGGAGAACGCCTCGTACAGGGCGACCTCGTCGCCGGCGCGCACGAATTCGATGTCGGGCACCAACGGGTCGTAGGGCTTGCGGATGTTCGGCTTCCAAGTTGCGGAGAGCGCACCCATCGTACGGCCATGGAAGCCGTGCGTCATGGCAAGAATACGGGCGGGCTTACCGCCGATGGACGGCAGTGCGCCGGGCAGGGTGCGACCATACAGCTTGGCCAGCTTCAATGCCGCTTCATTACCCTCGGCACCAGAATTGCCGAAGTAGACCTTGGAACCTTCCGGGGCACCGGCCAGTTTGACCAGCTTCGCGGCGAGCTCGATCTGCGGCTCGGAAGCGAAATAATTGCTGATGTGAGCCACCTTGGCCGCCTGCTCAGACACGGCTTTCACCCACTTGGGATGGGCATAGCCCAGCGAATTGACGGCGATGCCAGCCAGGAAGTCAAGGTATTCGTTGCCATCAACGTCCCAAATATGCGCGCCCTGACCGTGATCCATAACACGCAGCGGCGTGCCGAACACGTTCATGTGTACCTGGGAGTACTCCCCCAGCCACTTGCTGTCTTCAGCGCCCAGCGTCTCGTTCTGCTCAGTGCTCATAGGAACTCCTCATTTCCATACCGCCTTCGGGCACGACCATGGTGCCGATACCGGCGGAGGTGAATATCTCGTTCAGGATCGAGTGTGGTTTACGACCGTCGATGATGTGGGCTTGGGGCACGCCACCATCGATGGCGCGCACGCATGCTTCCATCTTGGGGCGCATGCCGGATTCCAGATCGGGCAGCATGTCGCGCAGATCCTCCACGCCGATACGCCCGATAAGTGAATTCTTATCCGGCCAGTCGGCATAGAGACCGTCCACGTCGGTCAGAATGACCAGCTTGTGCGCGCCCACGGCTGCGGCAAGGGCCGCGGCCGCGGAATCGGCGTTCACATTCAGTACCTCGGTGGCGTCCTCCTCATTCGGAGCCACAGAGGAAACAACCGGAATACGACCGGCCGCGACCAAATCCTCGACCGCGGAGGCATCGACGGACACCACATCGCCGACCAGACCGACATCCGTGGGCTTGCCATTGATAATGGGCTTGCGTTGCATGGCGGAGAACAAGCCTCCATCCTCACCAGACAGACCGACCGCCATCGGGCCGTGCGCATTGATCATGCCGACCAGTTCGCGCGAGACCTTGCCGGTCAGCACCATACGCACCACGTCCATCGCTTCCGGCGTGGTGACGCGTAGGCCTCCCTTGAATTCCGACTTGATGCCGAGGGCCTTGAGCATGTGCGAGATCTGCGGGCCGCCGCCATGCACGACAATCGGATGCAAACCGACCTGACGCAGGAACACCATATCCTCGGCGAAGCACTGCTTCAAGTGATCGTCGATCATGGCATTGCCGCCATACTTGACCACGATGCGCTGGCCGGCGAATTCCTCCAGCCACGGCAGCGCCTCAATCAGCACTTCCGCCTTCTGATCGGCGCGCAAATCGGTATGCACGTCGAAATGGAACCCAGGTCCCTTCAATTCAGTAGCCATGTTCTTCTTTCCGTAACTTTGCCCCCGCTGACGGGGGCTGTCATGCTGCGCATGACTGGGGGTGGTTTGGCGAGACCACCCTCAGTCCGGTTCCACCGGACAGCGTCCTGCAATTACAGTAGGCGTTGCCTACGTTTTGTCGGTTCGCCTGTCGGCGAACACGTCGCCTACAAACGCCTCTCGGCATTTGCTTCACGGCGACATCCGCCAGCGAGAGCATGGTGGATGTCAGCTTTCGTAGTCGGCGTTGATGTGGACGTATTCGTGGGTCAGATCGTCGGTCCAGACGGTGGCCTCGGCGTTCGATCCGGTGTTGAGGTCGATGTCAATGTGGACTTCGCGCGGGATCATGTCGACTTCGCTACGGTCCCGTCCGGCACCACCGTTCTCGCAGATGCGCACGCCGTTGACGTCGACGGTCACCTTCTCGGAATCATAAGGTGCAACTTCAGGGGAAACGGTGCCTAGGGAGCTGACAATACGGCCCCAGTTCGGGTCATTGCCGGAGATCGCGCATTTCAGCAGATTCGAGGCCGCGACCGCACGGCCGCAGGCAAGGGCCGCGTCTTCGCTGGTGGCACCGGTAACGGTGATGCGAATGTCATGGGAAGCGCCTTCACCGTCGCCGATAATCTGACGGGACAGGGAGGCGCAGGCCTCGCGCACGAGCTTGTTGAACTCGTCCTTGTCGGGCTCCACGCCGGAGGCTCCGGAGGCGAGCAGCAGCACTGTGTCATTGGTGGACATGCAACCATCCACGTCGATACGGTTGAACGAATGCTCGGCGGCCACGGTAAGCGCGGCCTGCATTTGACCGGCACTGACCACGGCATCGGTAGTGATGACGCACAACATGGTGGCCAGCTGCGGGGCGATCATGCCCGACCCCTTGACCATGCCGCCGATCTTCCAGCCGTTGGAACCGGTCAGTTCGACGGTCTTGGCCTTGGTGTCGGTGGTCATAATGGCATGTGAGGCGTCCGCCCCGGCCTCGGCGGTGCTGGCAAGAGCAGCATAAGCGGCTTTGGCACCGGCCAAAACGTTATCCAAGGGCAACAGCTCGCCGATCAGACCAGTGGAGCACACAGCAACATCCTCTGCTTGTGCGCCGACGAGTTCGGCGACCGCCTCGGCGGTGGACACGGACTGTTGATATCCCGCCTCACCGGTGCAGGCGTTGGCACCGCCGGAGTTGAGAATCACGGCTTTGGCGTGGCCGTCCGCCACGGCTTTGCGGCTCCACTGCACAGGGGCTGCACAGAATCGGTTCGACGTGAACACGCCGGCCACCGCATCAAGCGGGCCGTTGTTGACCACGAGAGCGAGATCCTTCTTGCCCTCAACCGATGAAATGCCCGCCACCACGCCGGCAGCGGAGAATCCTTGCGCGAATGTGACGCTCACGGTGCTACTCCGATCTTGGTCAGGCCTGCATCTTCCGGCAGGCCAAGTGCGATATTCAATGATTGGACCGCTTGTCCGGCGGTACCACGGTTGAGGTTGTCGATGGCGGCGAAGGCATAAATGCGCCCGGACTTGCGGTCGGTGACAACCTGCAGGTGAGCGGCGTTGGAACCGATGATGTTGCCGGTGGCGGGCAATGTGCCCTCAGGCAGCAGCACCATGAAGTCCTGGCCTTCGTAGGCTTTTGCCCATACGTCTCGGATTGCTTCGTCACTCATCGCCTTGGCCTTGTCGGTCATGCGAGCCGACACGGTGGCGAGAATGCCTCGGGACATGGGCGCCAGTATCGGGGTGAAGCCAAGCGTGAACTTGCCGGCATCAGCTGCGGTCTCACCGGCCGCATGGGCGAAATTCTGCAGGATTTCAGGAATATGACGGTGCGTGCCGCCCACCGAGTACGGCAGCGCGGATTGCAATGCCTCGGCGGCCAACAGGTTGGTGCGTTTGAGGTTCTTGCCTGCGCCGGAGTAGCCGACGACCAAATTAGCCACGATGTCCTTCGGCTCGACCAACCCTTCCGCTATGCCGGGTTGCAGAGCCAGAGTCGTGGCAGTCACATTGCAGCCAGGGCCCGCAATTCGCTTGGCACCAGGCAGCGCCTCACGTTGACGGGTGTATGCGCCATCGGCAGTCTTGCCGGTGATGAGCTCAGGCATGCCGTAAGTCCAGTGCTCGTAGAAATCGCCGCCATAGAATTCATCCCATGCGGCCTGTTCTTCGAGACGATGATCGGCACCGAGATCCACGACCACGGCATCCGGGTCGAGCTGGGATGCGAGCTTGCCGGAAGCGCCATGAGGCAAGGCAAGGATAATGACATCGTGACCGTTGAGCACCTCAGGCGTGGTGTCTTCAACAACAAGATTGGCCAGTTGCGGAATATGCGGCATATGCTTGGCCATCGATTCCCCCACGGAGGAATGGCCTGCCACACATGTGATTGCAAAGTCGGGGTGTGCAGCAAGAATGCGCAGCGCCTCGCCGCCGGCATAGCCTGTAGCACCGGCTACGGCCACTGTATATTTCGCCATACTCATCTCTTTTCCGCTGACGTACTTCGCATGAGTATACGCGATTATGCAGACTATTGCATAGTTATACAGCGGGTGTGTTGCAGCAACTTAGTCCTATGCAGAGATGGAATCAGATGAGGGACCAGTGCCGCTGCCGGTGAACTGCTGAAGGATGTCCTGATACAGAGTCATGGCATCATAGCCATTCAATGCCATCCAAATAACCGCAAGGGTGTAGAACACGTTGATGACCACGGCTGCAAGAGCCAGGCCAAAGCCCTTCATATGGAACGTGCGCGTCCGCCACATCGCCACGCCGCCCATCAGAGCGGAGAGCACCGGTACGGGAAAGAACATGGCGAGCACGAAGGAAATGATTGCATAGGAATCCCAATGCCCGTACAGCGGATTCTGATTGGGGTCATTGAGATCGATACCGTTGTAGTAGTGAGGCTGCTGGGACTGGCCATTCGGCTGGCTGCTGCCAAACCGGGAGCCCGGCCCGTACTGGGGTCCAAACGGGTTGCCCTGTTGGGACTGCCCATACTGCTGATTGCCGCCGAACGAATTGCCGGAAGAAGCGGGCCGTCCATTGTTCGGCTGCCCGGCTCCGACTCCGTTGTTATCAGCAGCGGAGCCGTTATTGGCATCGGGTTCGGGAGCGCCATAAATGTACGGGTTGTAGTTTGGCCCGTATTGGCCCGACATCGCACCATATGCGGGCTTCTGGTATTGCCCGTATTCCGGTGTGTTATGTTCCGGTTCACTCATGGCGCTCCTCATGCTTTCGTACAGTGATCAGGCACGCAGCTGGGCGCCAAGATCGGCAGCCTTGGCCACGATAGCCTGGCGAATGGCGTCGCTGTCATCGGCGGACAAGGTCTTGTCCGGAGAACGGAACACCACAGCGTAGGCCAGGGACTTCTTGCCCTCACCCACCTGCTCGCCGGTAAACACGTCGAACAATTCGATGGACTCGAGGTTGGCACCAGCCGCCTCACGAATCACTGCTTCCAGCTGATCGGCAGTCACCGACGCATCCACGGTAAAGGCCAAATCCTGCTTGACTGGCGGGAAGCTGGAAATCGGCTTGGCCTGCACCGGCTTGCCGGTCAGGGTGCCGAACAGCGCGGTAAGGTTCAGCTCAAACGCCGCGGAATGCGCCGGGAAGCCAAGTGCCTCGTTGACGCGCGGATGCAGTTCGCCGACCCAACCGGTGAACACGTCGCCCACCATGACGCGGGCAGCACGGCCCGGATGCCACTGTGCAGGCACATCTTCGGCCGCAGGCTGATCAAGCACGATCTTCGCACCGATGCGATCCGCAAGACGATGCACGGCTTCAACGGCGTCCGACCAATCGACCGGACGCTTGCCGCCCAGCCAGCCATCGTCTTCAGCCAGACCGGTCAGGATGCCGGCCACGTGGTCGGGCTGATCCGGCAGACCGGCGTCCAGCGCTGCCAGCTGCTCATCGGTCGGGCGCACGCCACCGGGCAGAGCCGGGATTGCGGGCGCGTTCGGATCCCACAGATAGACATGGCCGAGTTCATACAGGGACACGTTTTCGATGCCTCGGCGAATATTGCGCTGCACGGTGGTGGCCAAGGTCGGCAGAATGTCACGACGCAGGTACGGGCGATCGCCGTAGAGCGGGTTGGCGATCTCGACGCTGACCTTCTTGGTGGCTTCAGGATCGAAGCCGAAAGCGCGGTAATCGTCGTCGCCGACGAACGGGTAGCTCAGCGCCTCGACCATGCCGTATTCGGCCAGCTCGTCCGCCACGCGACGGCGGCGAGTCTGATCCGGGGTCAGGCCCACAAGGCCCTCGACCGGTGCAGGCGGCACGGTGACCGGAATCTGGTCGTAGCCAACCAGTCGGGCGATTTCCTCGACCAGATCACACGGTTCACCCAGATCTGGACGCCAGCTCGGCGCGGTGACGGAGAATTCGCCGTTGCCGCCGCCGGCCACAACGCAGCCGATGTCGGTGAGAATGTCGGAGATGCGGTTGATGTCCACATCGAGACCGGCCACACGGGCCACTTCGGAAGCCTTGAAGTGAATGACCTTCGGACGCGGCGTGTTATCCACATCGTTCGGATGCTCGCTGGGCTCGCCGTTACCGTACTTGGTCATGAGCTCGGCGGCCATCTGAGCCGCAGCAGGCTGCAGCTCGGTGTCGACGCCACGCTCGAAACGACGAGATGCTTCAGACGGAATCTTGTGGCGACGAGCGGAACGGGCGATGGTCACCTGATCGAAGTGCGCGGCCTCCAGCAGGATGTTCTTAGTGTCGGCGGTCACCTCGCCGTACAGTCCACCCATCACACCGGCAAGGCCGAGGATACGCGAGCCGCGTTCGCCATTCGGCGAATCAGTGATGAGCAAATCTTCAGTGCTCAGGTCATGTTCCTTGCCGTCCAGCGTGGTGAGCTTCTCACCCTCGTTAGCACGACGCACAACGATTGGGCCCTCGAGCTTATCGAGGTCGTAGGCGTGCATCGGCTGACCGAGATCGAGCATCACGTAGTTGGTCACGTCCACGGCCAGCGAGATGGAGCGCATGCCAGCACGAATCAGGCGGCGACGCATCCAGCTGGGCGTGTGGGCGTTGGGGTCGAAGCCCTTGACGACGCGAGCGTAGTAACGATCGCAACCGGGAACGCCATGAATCGGGTTGTTGTCATCAATCTCAATGTCGATGTCCACCGGAGTGCCGGGCTGGTAATCAGCAGGCTCCGGAGCCTTCTCGTTCAGCGCGATGGCCGGATCGGTGTAGGCGGCACCGGTGGAGTGATGGTACTCGCGGGCAACGCCACGGTAAGACAGCGTGTAGCCACGGTCCGGGGTGATGTTGATCTCGAGCAGCGGCTGGTCGAGATGTAGCAGGTGCATGGCGTCCTGGCCGGGCTTCAGAGCTTCGTATTCGGCCTCGGAGAAGCCGTACTCACGTAGCAGGATGATGCCGTTGTGGTTGTCGCCAAGACCCAGTTCACGCTCGGATGCGCACATGCCGTTGGAGATATGGCCGTAGGTCTTGCGCGGCTCAATCTTGAAGTCGCCGGGCAGCACGGCGCCAGGCAGGGTGACGACGACCTTCTCGCCGGCCTTCATATTGGGTGCGCCGCAGATGATGCCACGCGGCACCTTGTTGCCGTTCTCGTCGGTCTCGTTCCATTCGTCGCCGCAGTCCACGTGGCACCAGTTGATGACCTTGCCGTTCTTCTGCGGTTCGGGAGTGGCGTCCACCACATAGCCGACCACGATCGGGCCGGTCACCTGGGAGGAGTGAATCTCCTCTTCTTCAAGGCCCACCTTGACGAGGTCCTTGGCAAGCTGTTCATAGGTCAGGCCTTCGGGGACCTCGACGTGGTCCTTGAGCCAATCGATATCGATCATAGGCATGGGTAATTCACTCCCCCATCACAAACTGTTCGGCGAAACGCACGTCGCCTTCAACCAAATCATGCATATCGTTGATGTCGCTGCGCAGCAGAAGCGTACGCTCCATGCCCACGCCGAACGCGAAGCCGGTGTAGACCTCCGGGTCGATGCCCGCGGACTTCAGCACGTTCGGATTCACCATGCCGCAGCCACCCCATTCGAGCCAGCCGGGGCCGCCCTTCTTATCGGGGAACCACAGGTCGAGCTCGGCGCTCGGCTCGGTGAACGGGAAGTAGCTCGGACGCAGTCGGGTCTTGGCCTCGGGACCGAACATGGCGACGGCGAGCTTGTCCAGCACGCCTTTCAGGTCAGCCATGGTCAGGTGCTTGTCGACGGCGAGGGCCTCGCACTGGTGGAACACCGGAGTGTGGGTGGCGTCCAGCTCATCGGTACGGAACACGCGGCCCGGGCTGGCGATGTACAGAGGCACGCCGCGGGTCAGCAGGGCGCGAACCTGATCGGAGGAAGTCTGGGTACGCACCACCATGTTGGAGCCGACGAAGCCGGCAGCGTCCTTGGCCTGGTTGCCCTTGACGTAGAACGTGTCTTGCATCTGGCGGGCCGGGTGATCCGGGCCGAAGTTCAGGGAATCGAAGTTGTACCATTCCGCTTCGATTTCCGGGCCGGAGGAAATCTGCCAGCCCATGGAGATGAAGAAGTCCTCGACGTCTTCCATCAACTTGGCCAGCGGATGACGGGCGCCCAAAGGCTTACGGTTCACAGGCAGCGTCATGTCCACGGTTTCGGCGGCAAGGGCGGCCTGTTCGGCAGCTTCCTTGAGTTCCTTCTCCTTGGGGCCAAAGGCGCGTCCGAAATCGGCGCGTAGCTTGCCCATCAGCTTGCCGGCTTCCTTCTTCTGATCGGCCGGCAGGGATCCGATGGCCTTGCTGGCCTGGGCCATCGCCGAATCGGCGCCTGCGTACTGTGTTTTGATGGCCTTGAGTTCCTCCAGGTTGGAGGCGTGCTGGATCTTCTCGATGCCCTCGGCGACCGCTGCGGTCACCTGGTCGGCGTCGAACACCATTTGTTCTGCCACGAGAACCCTTTCGTCTGATGATTTCTCAGCATTTCTAGCGTTTTTACCGATTTCACATTCTTTCAATATGACCCGACATAGCCAGCGACATCAGCATCACCGCAGCCGAAGTACCGAGGTTCAGCGATTCGGCCTTTCCATAGAGCGGAATGGAGACGATGCGGCCACATCGTTCGAGGATTTCGGGTTCCAATCCACGCGCCTCATTGCCGAACAGCACAGCCTGAGACATGCTTACCGCTGCCTTGTCCGCCAATACCGCGGGCAGGCTTTCCGGCTTGCGTTTCTCGGTACCGTATACGTCAGCGGCCCACACGTCCACATGATGGTCGGAAGTCCAATCGAAGAATTCGTCCGTACGCATGGTGAGCACTGGTAGGTGGAACAAGGATCCTGCAGTGGAGCGGATGACCTTGGGATTGAGCACATCCACGCAATCATCCACGAATATGACGGCATCGCAGCCTGCGGCATCAGCCGCGCGGATTACCGTACCCGCATTGCCCGGATCGCGCACCTGCCAGAATGCGGCAATCCGCGGAGCAAAATCTGCGGTATCCAAGGCGAGGTCATCGACACCCGACTGCATGGCCTGCGTATTGCCCACCGCCAGAATGCCTTGGGCATCCGCACTGATACGACGAATCACATCGCCAGTGCACTGATGAACATAAATGGTGGCATCCTGTGACGCTTCGACGATTCTCTCCAGCGTGGAGGAAACGATGCGCGGATGATCCAGCGCTTGTGCGACTTCCACATACAAATCCTGCACCACGTCGGGCCGCCAGGTGACGGCTTCTCGCACGGACTGAGGGCCTTCGATAAGGAAACGGCCCGAACGTTCCCGGCCTTTGACGCGGGCCAAATCGGCGATACGGCGCACACGGTCGGACTTCGGATTATCAAGAATCTTAGGCGTGATGGGCATGGTCACTACCCTACTGCCGGGTCATTACGTTGTCTTTCAGACACCCTGAAAAGCGAAGTGCCAATTCCCAGTACCAACGGCGACTCCTAGGGAGATCAGCGGAACGGCGAGACAGATGACGTAGAAGAGCCAGTCAATGGGCTTCAGGCGGGAGATACGCGCTTGCGAGCGCGGGGCATTGGAGCCGAAGCCGCGTGCTTCCATGGCAGTGGCGAGCTTGGTGGCACGGCGAATGGAGAGCACCAGCAGGCCGAATGCCTGGGAAAGCGCACGCGCTATGGCGTTACCGTCACCGAGGCCGCGCGAGCGCTGGGACAGACCGAGTGCTCGCCAGTCCTCCTGCAACAAGGTGAACATGCGCAGACCAGCCAAGCCACCATATACGAATCGCGGCGAGAAATGCAGGATCTCCACCAGTCCGTCAGCCAGATCGGTGGGGTCAAGTCCCAACGCCAGAATCACGCCCGGCACGGCGATCGCCGCCACCCTGATGGCAGTAGCGATGGCGAGATATATGGATCCTTCACTGATGACAATCCAGCCGCTTTGCCACAGAATCTCGCCTGAAGTACGTCCATAGAGGAACACGGAGATGAAGCTGCCCGCTGCCGCAACCCACACCGGCCAGGTCTTGCGGCATACGGTCCAAGGCGCCACGCCGCCAATCCACAGCAGCACGAATTCGATGCCGAGCGCCACCGACGCGGATACCACGTCCAGACTGATAAACATCGGAATGCACAGTAGCAACGCGCCGATAATGCGACTGACCGCGTTGATACGTGCCACGAACCAGGAAGGCGAAGAGGCTCTGACGGGTTCCACGCGCGCCTCCTGCGCACTGACCGTCACCACATCGCTTATTGCGACAGTGACCGCCGCACTTGCCGGCTGCGCCGCGGCGTTCCCGGACACCGTATCCTCAGAGGCTCCGGCACCGGCATCATCAGTAACGAATCGAATCACGTCGCTCATGCCCGTGTCTCCTCGAACATCACCCGTCGCGCACCCAGCGCATCAACCAGCGCCTCATCGTGCGTCACCATGATCACGCATGATCCCTGATCGCGAATCGCGGCAATCAGCTTCACCATTTCGGTCCAAGTACTGAAATCCTGCCCGAATGTCGGCTCATCCATCACCAGCACCTTGGGAGCGGCGGCTAGCATAGACGCCACAGACAGGCGCCTCTTTTCTCCGCCGGACAACGTGTACGGATTCGCCTTGGCAAAGCGGGTGAGATTCATCTGCTCGAGCATACGATCCGCGGTCTGGTTAGCTTCGTCTTCACTGTGTCCCATCGATTTGGGTCCGATGGCCACCTCATCGCGTACGAAGTTAGACGCGAATTGATGTTCGGGCTCCTGGAACACCATGCCGATACGGCCCAGCAGTTCCTTGCTTTTCCAGTTGATGGGTTCTTGACCGGCGTGCGGCGGTTTCAGACTATCCGCAATCAGCACTTTGCCATCAATCGGCTTCAGCAGACCCGCCAAGGTCAGTGCCATGGTTGATTTGCCCGCACCATTCGGCCCCATCAGTGCCGTAACTTCGCCGGCGTGGAAATCCAGATTGATGCCGGTACCCAGCGCCGTGCCGCGCCCAAAGCTGAGGTTCTCGGTACTGAGCACCGTTTCTCCGCGGGTTTCATCGTCGGGACGACAATCGGGAATCGCACGTCCCGGCACCCACGCGCCGCCGGCGGCCAGAACGTCGCCCATCTGCGCAAATACCTCATCGGGCTTGCCGTCCGCGATAACCGCTCCAGCCGGAGAATCGGCATCGGGTCGACCGAGCACGATCACGCGGTCCACCAAATCAAGCCATACGTCGATATGGTGTTCGACCACCACCATGGTCTGGCCGGTGGTCTCGATGACCTTTTTGACCGCATCATGCACTTCGACCACGCCTTCGGGATCGAGGTTGGCGGTCGGTTCGTCCAGCAACAACAGACCGGGCTTCATGGCCAGTACGCCGGCCAGAGCGAGCCGCTGCCGTTGTCCGCCGGACAAATGACGGGTGGAGCGGCCCAGTTCGAGTCCTCCGAGACCGACCATATCCAGCGATTCGCGCACACGCTGCCAGATTTCCTCACGTGGCACGTTGAGGTTTTCGCAGCCGAACGCCGCGTCATCGCCCAGTCGTTCAAGAATGATCTGCGAGTCCGGGTCCTGAAGCACCAGTCCCACGCGGCCTCGCGCCTCGCGCGCGTCAACACCGTCGATGGTGAGCGAGCCTTCCTGCTCGCCTTCCTCATCGCCGCCCAGCACACCCGCGAGACCGGCCATCATTGTGCTTTTGCCCGCGCCTGAAGCACCGAGCAAGAGCACACGTTCACCTGGCCGGATGGTGAAATCGACGGCACGCAACGCGAAATCCTTGCGCGTGGCGTGCCGCCAGCCCCAGCCGCTAGCCTCTACCGCAGCCGGATCGACCTGCATCAGACGCGTGCCTTGCTGCGTCCGGATTCAAAACGTTCAAGCGCGCCAGTGGCGGCGAGCGCACGGGACAGGTACCAGACCACGACGCCGGCAATCACGATGCCGGAGATGATGGAACCCACCAGGTACCAGGTGACACGCATGGCGTTCCAGCCCGGGTTGGTGGCCCAGTAGTAGGCCCAGCAGCCAACGCCGGCAAGCGCACCGGAAAGGATGGTGGTGCCGAGGTTCCACTTCTTCCAAGCGAAAACGGCGAAGCCGATCTCGGCGCCCAGACCCTGGATGATGCCGACGATCAGCGAGCCGCCGACGCCCCACTGGTTGCCCAGCGTGAGCTCAAGGAAAGCGGCGAGAGTTTCGGCGAACAGGGCGGCGCCGGGCTTACGCACGATGATGGCGGCAAGCGGGCCGGCGAACAGCCAGAATCCATTGAGCAGACCTTCAAAACCGGGGGTCACGCCTTCGAACAAAGTCAGTGGGGCGGTGCAAACGATGTCCCAGCCCCAGAAGATGACGCCGGATGCAACGGCGAGAATAGCGGCGACGACGATATCGACAACGCGCCACTTGTAATTAGCCTTGGCCACAGCTTCAGCCATGATGTGCCTTTCTTCTCTTCTCACGCAAACCACAGCAGCTTGCACGATTGGTTCAGGCACGGGTAAATAAGAGCGACAATTCCGTGCGCCAGCATTATCCGGTCACGTTCCATCGGTCGAGACTATGCGTCTCCTCTCAGCCGCCTGTCGGCAGCTCCCGTGTCAACTCCCCGACTATAAAGCAAACCACCGTCAAAGGCAATAGATTCGGTAAGCATTGTGGCGAGGCTCTCAGTGAAGACACGATGCCGCTATTTGGCAAGTTGGCGCCACAGAAGACCTGTCAGTGGAGCCAAGCTGCCGAACAATGGCAGGACGGCACCGCTGAGATACGCCAAGCGGCGCCGACTTGCCAGTATTTGGCAAATCAGCGCCGCTGTGGAGTGATGAGCCAAGGTTCAAAGTACAAAACTACTTACCGAGCTTATCGAGCAGCAGGGCCTCGGTAATCACGTTGCTCTTCAAGCCCGGCAAGGAGATGGACTCGTTGGGGCTGTGTGCGTTGGCCTTCGGGTCTTCGGGGCCAGTGACCAACACCTGAGCAGACGGGAAGATACGCTGCAGTTCGGGAATGAACGGGATGGAGCCGCCCTCACCCTTGTTAATGGGTTCCACACCGAACGCCTCGGTCATGGCTTCCAGCGCATCCTTGGTGGCGATGGCGGTCGGATCCATGGCCCAACCCATGCCGTTTTCGCCACGCTCGACAGTGACCTTGGCACCGAACGGCGCGTGGGATTCAAGGAACGCGGCCAAGGCTTCCTGTGCTTCTTCAGGGCGCTGGGTGGGCGCGGTACGCAGAGACAGACGGAAACGAGTCTCCGGGGAAATCACATTGAAGGAGCCTTCGACCGGGTGCGCGTCGAAGCCGATCACGGTCACGGACGGCTTGGTCCACAGGCGGGAAGCCAGGGAACCGGTGCCGGCGAACTCGTAGCCGGAAACCACACCGGAATCCTCGCGCACGGTGGTCTCGTCGAGGTCGCGCTGCAGACCGCCGATCGGCTCTTCGGCAGCCACGCCGGGCACAGCCAGATCGCCGTTCTCGTCATACATGGAGGCGATAAGCAGGGCGGCCAGCGTATTGGAATCGAAGATCGGGCCACCATACTGGCCGGAGTGCACTGGGTGTTCAAGACCCTTGACGGTCACATCCACGCAGGTATTGCCGCGAAGAGAGGTGGTCAGGGAGGGAATATCGGCCGACCAGTTGCCGGAATCGGCCACGATGATGACGTCGGCGGCAAACTCGTCCTTGTGGGCTTCGATGAACGGGATGAAGCTCGGCGAGCCCATCTCCTCTTCGCCTTCGATGAACACCTTGATATTGACCTTGAGGTCATCGCCGAGGGCCTTCAGCGCGCCGGAATGGATGGCAATGCCGCCGCCATCATCGGCGGAACCACGGCCATAGAGGCGGCCATCGATCTCAGTGGCCACGAACGGGTCGGTGTTCCATTCGGCCGGATCCGGCACGGGCTGCACGTCATGGTGTGCGTACAGCAGCACGGTGGGCGCATCCGGGTTCACGATGTGTGAGCCGATGACTTCCCACGCGCCTGGAGTACCGTCCGCATTGGAGGCTTGCACCACCTTGGCATCCACACCGACCAGTCGTAGTTCATCGGCCACGAATTGCGCGGAACGCCTCATGTGCTCGGCGGTAATGCCGTTGGCGGAAATCGACTGCAGCGCCACTTTCTCGCTCAGCACCTTGACGATGCGATTCCAGTCGGATTCCACACGAGAACGAATCTCGTTGGCAGTCAATGCGGCCATGGTAGTTCTCCTCTATATATGTTGTGAGTGGCGTTATTGCAATGGCTACGCCTATGGTCGGGTGTCTGAACGTCACCGTAACCTCAAAGCATGACATGGAATCCGTTCAAGAAACAAGAAGAGGCTCAGGTTCCCGTTGAGGAAGCCACGAAGAAGGCCGCACCCAACGAGAAGAAAGGCCGTCCCACTCCAAAGATGAAGCAGGCTCAGGCCGCCGGCATCCGTCCGCTGGTTCCGGTGGACCGCAAAGCCAGCGCAAAAGCCGCCAAGGCTCGTCTACGCGAGAAGGAAAACGCCGAATACGAGGCAATGCAGAAGGGCGACATCAATCACATGCCCAAGGCCGAACGGTTGCCTTGGCGCATTTACATCCGTGATTACGTGGACGCCCGTTTTAACCTTGGCGAATGGTTTATTCCCGTGGCATTTGCGATCCTGATTGCGTCCATGCTTGTCACGTCTCTCGTGCAGAACCAGTGGGTATCCATCATCATGATGCTGTGCATGTATGGCTACCTGATTGCCGTAATCATCGACGTGTGGCTGATGTGGCGCAAGCTTAAGGCCAAGCTCATTGCCAAGTACGGCGAGTCGTCTGTGTCGAAGGGATCTCGCTCCTTCTCCTACGCGTGGAGCCGTGCCATTCAGATGCGCCGCTGGAGGCTCCCCAAGCCGCGTTATCCGAAGCGCGGTCACTGGCCTGCGGACTGATACTCATCTTCTGGCTTCCTTGCGAGGAAGCCATTTTTTTATGCAATGCTGACAGCGCAAACCAGTATGGCTTCCTATGATGGGAGCCATACTGGTTTGCGAAACATACTGCCGAGGAGGTCAATATGAGCGAACAATTCGATTTGGCAATCATCGGCGCCGGCCCCGGCGGCTATTCCACCGCATTGCGCGCAGCCGAACTCGGCATGAACGTGGCCCTTATCGAGCGCGACGCCACCGTGGGCGGCACCTGTCTGAACCGCGGCTGCATTCCTTCCAAGGCACTGATTACCGCCACGCACACCATCGACACCATGCATCGCGCAGCCGAACTCGGCATCCACGCATCAGTGGATAGCATCGATTTCGGCACTCTGCGCGACTATCGGCTGCGCGTGGTGGACACCATGGTCAAAGGTTTGGCGGGGCTGTTAGCGCACCGTAATATCACTGTGCTGCGCGCCGACGCATCCTTCAATGCGGAAGAAACCGATGCAGCAGACAACGCCCGGCATATTGTTCATCTCGTCCCTTCCCCTGGGCAAGCCGAGATTCTCACTTATCACAAGGCGGACGTCCCCGAACCGACCGGCGCTAGTCTCGATCTGGCGGCCGGCAACGTTGTCATAGCCACCGGCGCCAAGCCTCGTCCGCTGCCCGGCAATCCGTTCGCCGGCGCGCTCATCGATTCCACGCAGGCATTGGAAGTCAACGAGTTCCCCTCATCCGCTGTGATTATCGGCGCTGGAGCGATCGCTCTCGAATTTGCCTCGATGTGGAACGCGGCCGGTTCACAGGTAACGTTGTTGATTCGCAAGAATCGCGTACTCTCCGCGTGGGATCGTCGCGCCGGCACAACGTTGACCCGAGAGCTCAAGCGTCGCGGCGTGAACGTCATCACTCATACCATCGTCACCCATGTGGATACCGGCGCTAATCTGGGTGCCACCGTGCATTACACACGTGAAGGGCAGGATGGCGAACAATCCGTATGGGGCGAGATTGCACTGGCGGCCATTGGACGTACACCAGTTGCTGACCCATCATGGGGCGTCGCACTTACGGAGAGCGGCCATGTTGCCACAGATGCGTTTGGCCGCACCAACAAATCGGGCATATGGGCGGTAGGAGATGTGACGCCGGGCCATGCACTGGCTCACCGCGCATTCGAACAGGGCATCGTCATCGCCGAGGCCATTGCCGGACTCGATCCCAAGCCGGTTGACGAGAACACCGTTCCGCAAATCGTGTTCTCCTCACCCGAGGCGGCATCGGTGGGGCTGACGATCGAGCAGGCGCAGGCACGTGAGAATCTCCTCGAGGTCAAGGAGACTATCTACCCAATGCTGGCGAATGCCCGCATGTTGATGAGCGGCACAGCCGGTTCACTGACTATCGTCTCCGGCTGCGATGCTGCCGACCCTGACACTCCACGGGTACTTGGCGTGCACATGGTTTCTCCCGTGGCCTCCGACATCATCTCCGAAGCCGAGCAATTGGTTGGTAACCGATTGCCGCTGGCTGACGCGGCCCGGCTCATCCATCCTCACCCCACATTCAGCGAAACGCTCGGCGAGGCGTTGCTGAAGGCCGACGACCGGCCTCTGCACACGCGCTGAGCCAGACCAGCGCACCTGATAGGATATTGCCCAGTGTGTTTCGTCCCAGCAAAAGGAAGAAGTGATGGCGGAAAAGGACGCTAAGCCCAAGAAGCAGAGCACAATCAAGCAGATCATCCAGATTTACAAATACACGGCCAAGGAAGACAAGGCCCTGCCGTGGCTCGAGGCCGGCGCTTTCCTGCTGCCCGTGGTCGTCATGGTCATTATTGGCCTGATCGCCAAGTGGACCTGGCTGACCTGGATTTTCACCATGATCACCGCCGTGATGCTCGGTATCCTGCTGGCCATGATGCTGCTCACCCGCCGTGCGGACAAGGTCGGTTATAAGCAGATCGACGGCAAGCCCGGCGCCGCAATCGGCGTGCTGAGCAACATGCAGAAGGCCGGTTTCGACTTCCCGCAGGAGCCGGTGTGGATCGACCCGAAGACCAAGGACGCCATCTGGCGCGGCACTTCGATGAATGGCATCTATCTTATCGGCGAAGGCGAGTACGGCCGCGTGATGAAGGCCATGGACCGCCAGGAGCATGAAATCAAGGGAGTCACCGCTGGTTCCACCATTCCCGTGTACCGCATTGCCGTGGGACACGGCCCCAAGCAGGTTCCGCTGGACAAGCTGCGCAGCACGGTGACCAAAGCCAAGAGCTACGAGCCCACCAATCACAAGAACGCGCTGGTAGCCAAGATTCACCCGCGCCGCCGCTTCCTGCTGACCAGGGCCGAGACGACGACGCTGAACGAGCGCCTGCACACGCTGCAGTCCAAGAAGGGCTATTCCATCCCCAAGGGCATGGATCCGAACCGCCCGCAGAAGATCTCCCGCCGCGCAATGCGTGGCCGCTGATAGACTGCCGCATATTCCGTAACGAATCCCCGCTGACCTTCCTGGGTTGGCGGGGATTCTCTTATATTCGTCCCTATAAGCATCATCTCCATCTGTCAATATCTACTGTCCACGTTGCGGACGCCCGTATTCATTCACCCGATTGGTCACGTTTCCTTTCCGTAACGACGTTTCCTTGGAATACCGCGCTTTGCCGGCTGCTGTCCATAGTCACGAAACATTCTCGTAACCCAAGTTTCGAGCCGGCGAAACGCGCGATTTTACGATGGATACCGTTATATTCCACATGAAAGGAGCGGTCCCGTGACCGAACTCAAGTCCAAGGAAGACGCCGAGGCCCTTATCAACAAGGAAGGCATCGAGTATGTCTCCGTCCGTTTCACCGATCTTATCGGCGTTCAGCAGCACTTCACTGTGCCGGCTAGCGAATTCCTGAAGGACGCCTTCACCGACGGCATGCCGTTCGATGGTTCCTCCGTTCAGGGCTTCCAGGCCATCAACGAATCCGACATGAAGCTGGTCCCGGATGTTGAGACCGCTTTCGTTGACCCGTTCCGCAAGCACAAGACCCTCGACGTGGCCTTCTCCATCGTCGACCCGCTGACCGACGAGCCGTACTCCCGCGATCCTCGTCAGGTCGCCGGCAAGGCCGAGGCTTACCTGAAGTCCACCGGCATCGCCGACACCGCTTCCTTCGCCCCTGAGGCCGAGTTCTTCATCTTCGACAAGGTTCGCTTCGAGAACTCCATGCAGCGTTCCTTCTACGAGGTTGACTCCATCGAGGCTCCGTGGAACTCCGGCGTTGACACCGAAGAGGACGGCACCCCGAACATCGCCTTCAAGAACCGCGTCAAGAAGGGTTACTTCCCGGTTCCTCCGATCGACCACACCCAGGACCTGCGCGACGACATGGTCGCCAACCTGCAGAAGGTCGGTCTGATCCTCGAGCGTTCCCACCACGAGGTGGCCGCCGCTGGTCAGCAGGAGATCAACTATCGCTTCAACACCCTGCAGCACGCAGGCGACGACCTGATGAAGTACAAGTACGTTGTCCACGAGACCGCTGCTCTGGCTGGCAAGGCTGCAACCTTCATGCCGAAGCCGATCGCCGACGACAACGGCACTGGTATGCACTGCCACCAGTCCCTGTGGAAGGACGGCAAGCCGCTGTTCTACGACGAGAAGGGCTACGCTGGCCTGTCCGACCTGGCTCGCTGGTACATCGGTGGTCTGATCAAGCACTCCTCCTCCGTGCTGGCCTTCACCAACCCGTCCCTGAACTCCTACCACCGTCTGGTTCCGGGCTTCGAGGCTCCGGTCAACCTGGTGTACTCCGCTCGTAACCGTTCTGCCGCCATC
Organism: Bifidobacterium sp. M3-N-101; assembly: GCF_023656805.1. Taxonomy (NCBI): domain Bacteria; kingdom Bacillati; phylum Actinomycetota; class Actinomycetes; order Bifidobacteriales; family Bifidobacteriaceae; genus Bifidobacterium; species Bifidobacterium sp. M3-N-101. The sequence goes on along the minus strand of NZ_JAMOKQ010000004.1, from coordinate 102,525 downwards.
CGTATTCCGCTGGCTGGTACCTCCCCGGCTGCCAAGCGCATCGAGTTCCGCGCTCCGGACCCATCCTGCAACCCGTTCCTGGCCTTCTCCGCTCAGCTGATGGCTGGCCTGGACGGCATCCTGAACCACATCGAGCCTCCGGAGCCGGTCGACAAGGACCTCTACGAGCTGCCGCCGGAAGAGCACGCTGGCATCAAGCAGGTGCCGAGCTCCCTGGCCGAGGCTATGGACGCCCTGGAAGAGGACCACGACTTCCTGACCGCCGGCGACGTGTTCACCGACGACCTGATCGAGACCTGGATTGGCCTCAAGCGCGACGAGATCGACCAGGCTCGCCTGGCTCCGACCCCGCTCGAGTACGAGCTCTACTTCCACATCTGAGTTCTACTACTCATCAAGAAGACCCCCAACCGCTTCTACGGTCGGGGGTCTTCCCGTATGCACTCACACAAAATGGTTCACTGCGGGAAAAGTGTGAGCCAAATGCACATTATCGCCCAAACGCACATGAGGATAACAAGCATTCCTCTGACGTAATTGGACATAAGCGCAAGAATTTCTCGAAAAAGCCCATTGGAGAATTTCTTGTGCTAAGCGTCTGTCAGTGCAAAAAATCTCGAAATGGCGGTTTTGTTCGAGAAATCTTTGCGCTCAGGCAGCGTCAGTGCAAAGATTTCTCGGAAACAAGGATTATTTCGAGAAATTGTTGCGCAGGGAATTCATCGGAATGTATGTCACCTGACATCGACGATGTCTGAAATCCACCAATAGATGATTCGCACAACTCAATGTGCGATTACAAGTATGTGAGGCTCACACTTTTCTTATCGAGAATCATTCGCTGCGCAGATCAGAGCGCCATAAGGCGCTCGGCGAGGCTGCGGAAGGTCTGGCCGATGCCATCAGTGCGCAGAGCGCCCTCGGAGGTCAGGACCGCCGGGCGTCCGGCCTCACCGGTCTCGCGCACCTCGGGTTCCAGAGGAAGCTGGGCCATCAGCGGCACGTCATAGCCCAAGGCCTCAGTCAGCTGCTCGGCCACGCGCTGGCCGCCGCCTGCGCCGAAAATCTCCAGCTTCTCACCTTTATGCTCGTAGTAGCTCATGTTCTCCACCACGCCGCGCACCTTCATGGGCACCTGCAATGCGACCAGCCCGGAGCGCACGGCGATGTCGGAGGCGGAGGGCTGCGGGGTGGTGACCACCACGAGTTCGGCGTTGGGCAACGCCTGAGCCACCGAGATGGCCATGTCGCCGGTGCCGGGAGCCAGATCAAGCAAAAGCACGTCGGGCTCGCCCCACCATACATCGGAGAGGAACTGTTCCAAAGATCGCTGCAGACGGGGACCACGCCAGAGAATCGCGCGATCGGCACCGGCGAACATGCCGATGGAAATCAGCTTTACACCCCATGCGGTGACCGGCATAAGCATGCCGTTCAGGTTGGTGGGCTGGGTGTGCACGCCGAACAGACGCGGCAGAGAGAATCCATAGATATCCGCGTCAATGGCGGCCGTGTCATAGCCAAGTGCCGCAAAAGTGGCGGCGAGGTTCGCCGTGACCGAGGACTTGCCAACGCCGCCTTTGCCGGAGGCGATGGCGAAGATTCGGGTCTTGACTCCGGGCTTGCTGAACGGGTTCTGTTTACGTTCGGCCTTGAGATCAGCAACAAGGTCAGCCAGCTTATCGCGGCTCATCGAACCGACTTCGATATGGGTGTTGAGCTGTGCACCAGGATAGGAGCTCACTGCACCGTTGATCTGGTTGGTAATGGTTTCGCTCAGCGGACAGCCAGGAACGGTCAGTTCGACATGCACGGTGACGTCATAGGCATCAGTGTCAACGTTGGCATCAGCAGGCGTGGCCTCGATGGCGGCAATCATGCCGAGGTCGGTGACCGAACGGCCAAGCTCAGGGTCGATGACCTTGCTCAGGCGTTCATAGATCTCGGCTTCGATCTGACGTGCGTCGCTCATAAATCCGTATCCTCCTTAAGAACCTGTACTACCCTAGCGTGTGTTGCGGCGGCATGCCAGAGAGAGTGGAGTAAGTCACACTGGGGCAGGACTGCGTTGAGAATTCACTCCTTGGCTCGCAATGGTTACTCTCCTCAGTCGTCTGATGCGACAGCTCATCCGCAATTATGAACAAACTTCGTTCGCATCCTCTGGCTCGCTGTCGTTCGCTCTTCATCTACAAACAGTCCAGCCTCAGAGAAGGGAGCCAAGAAATCAGATGCTACCGTTTTCGAGGAGTTGGGCGAATTGAGCCTCATTGAGCATGGGGATGCCGAGTTCCTCAGCCTTGGCAGCCTTGGAGCCGGCGTTTTCGCCGACCACCACGTAATCCGTCTTCTTGCTCACCGAACCGGCTGCCTTACCGCCACGCTCAATGATTGCCTCCTTGGCGGAGTCGCGAGAATAGCCTTCCAAGGAACCGGTGACCACCACGGTTTTACCTGCCAAGGTTTGCGGCAGCGTACTGGTCTCCGCTACGTCAACGCCCACGCCGGCGGCCTGCCACGCACGCAACGTCTCGCCACGCCAGTCTCCGGGTTCACGGGCCGCGGCGAACCAGTTCACCACCGATTCGGCGATTTCCGGACCGACGCCATCGATGGCGGTCAAATCCTCGACCGTGGCGTTTTCAATGGCACCCAACGAACCCATAGCGGAGGCAATCAGACGCGCGGTGGGAGGCCCGAGCCGTCGAATGGACAATGCCACCAGCACACGCCACAAGTCCGCGTGACGGGCTTTGTCCATCTCGTCGAACATCTTGCGCGTATTCTCGCCGGGCCTGATATACACCGGCACATCAGTGACGCCCGTGCGCGTGGTTTTGTGGTCGACGCGAACGATAACCGCATCAGCCGGCACGTCATATTCCGGGTAGCGCGATGCGACAAAGGCCGGCTTCGCATCAGACAAAACCGCGGCTTCGCCAGATGAGCCGGGCATGATGTCCGATGCACTCCCCCGTGCCGACTGCACTACAGCCGGTTCGATTCCCTCCGCGGCAGCAGCCGTAGCAGTCGCCACCTGCGCACGCTCAGCCAACTGCTTGGCGGTAAGTCTCTTGGCCGCCGTAGGAGCCGTCCAGAAAGCGGGCACCTGATGCCACAGGCCAGAGCCGCCCACGCGCTTGCGCACTTTCTTCTTCCTGCCGTTGGCATCGACCACTTCATGCACTTCGACAATCGCAGCCTCACGCCATACCTGCACATCTTTCAGATCGGCGACAGTCAGAGCGAACAAGCCTGATTCATTGGACAGCACAGGCGTTTGCTTGGGAGGCAATTCCAGACCAGCCGCAGGCTCGTAAGGTTCCGGTTCCTCGCCGGGAGCGACCAGGATCTCCGCGATATTCGGCGCATAGGTCGCCACAGAATCGGGACGGTTCTCCTCAGGATTGGTCAGCGCGATGGCCGACTGCTCGCCCAGATGCTCGATGTCGAACGCCTTGCGGGAGCCCAACGAAATCACACGCTCGGTGAGCTGCGCTGGGCAGCTTTCCACGTTCGGGCAGCGAATATCCTTATCGCCCTCCTTGGCGGGAGCCAGTTTCGCGCCGCATGACGGGCAGAACTCGGGCATGACGAATTCTCTCAGTTCGCTCTCACGCCCCTTGCGACGCTCCAGCACCGGCCCGACCAGTTCGGGAATCACATCACCGGCCTTGCGCACCACGACCGTGTCACCAATGAGAATGCCCTTGCGCTTGACCTCGAAACCATTGTGCAACGTGGTGCGAGCCACAGTGGAACCGGCCACATACACCGGTTTCAACACCGCAACCGGCGTCACACGACCAGTACGCCCCACCTGCACGGTGATGTTGAGCAGCTCAGTATTGACCTCTTCCGGCGGGTACTTATAGGCGATGGCCCAACGCGGCGCCCGCGAAGTGGCGCCAAGGGTGCGTTGCAGGCCAAGGTCATCGACCTTGACGACGATGCCGTCAAGCGCATGTTCGATATCACCGCGGTGCTCGCCGTAGTAATCGATCATGTCGAGAATCTCATGGAAGGACGTGACCGAACGATTGTGAGGAGAGACCGGCACGCCCCACTTGGCATACAAATCATAGGCTTGCGATTGGTCGGCTATCACGTCATGAGTGCCACGAGGATGATCCGGTCCCCAAGTGAGCTGCCCTAAACCATGCGCATAGAAGCTCAGCCGGCGAGTGGCGGTGATGCGCGGATCCTTCTGCCTCAACGAACCGGCTGCGGCGTTGCGCGGATTGGCGAAAGGCGCTCGGCCTGCATCCTCCTGCTCGCTATTGAGTGTATGAAAATCATCCCAACGCATGAACACTTCGCCGCGGATTTCCACGAAGTCCGGAATATCCTCTTTAGGCCCACCAAGCTGCGCCGGGATGGAGCCGATAGTGCGCACGTTCAGTGTGATGTCTTCACCGGTGACGCCATCGCCACGAGTCAGCCCCTGCTCCAGCACGCCGCCTCGATAGATGAGATTCAATGCCAGACCATCGATTTTGACCTCGCAGCTCATTGGCAACGGCTTGCCGTCCGGCCAATCGAGATCGCGAATCACCGAATCGTACCAGTCCTTGAGTTCCTCGATGGAAAAGACATCATCAAGGCTCATCATGCGGCTTGGATGCCGCACGGAAGTGAAATCGTTGGAGAACGAGCCGCCAACTCGATGGGTGGGCGACTGTGGATTGTCCAGCGAGGGGAACGCCGCCTCAAGCTTTTGCAGGCAACGCAGGCGCGCATCATAGGCGGCATCGGAGCTGACGGGTGCATCATCGATGTAGTAGGCGATCTGGTCGGCCTCCACCCAAGCGGCCACACGAGCCCACAGACGCGCCGCGACCTCGGCATTGAGCGTATTGACGTCAAGACGATCGAGCCGCATCGCGTCATCATCGGTGGCGTCAAGCGCGGCCACCCACTGCTCGGAACCGGGGGCAAAGCGGGTAACGCCTTCGTCGGGCCGGACCTCGGCCGCACCCCCATCGTCGAAATCCCATGCCAACTGTTCGTTCGTGCTCATGATTGTCTATCCTAGCGGGCGAACTCCCCCTGAAACGGCTACGCAGAAAGGGAACGAAGGAATTGGGCCTGGATAACGTCGATATTGTCGCCTTCGCCATCATTCATACGGGCAACAGCCACCGAAAGCGTGCGGGCAGGCACAAACATGCCCTCATCGACGCATACACGAGCGGCATCACGCACGATACCGGCCACTTCAATGTGCGGCCAGACCGGCAGATCATGCGAAGACAACACTTGCGCCGCGCTCTCCACCGATTCCGGCACACGGATGCATTGCGAATCGGCTCGGGAGACCAGCTCCTGTAACTCGCTCTCCAGCGATCCGATTGCTCCAGGTGCAATATGGTCGCTCATGATGTAGGCTGCGGCAGCCGTATCGAATCGGTCCAGCATCCACTCCGCATAGGCGAAACGGTAATAGGCGAACGCCGCATCATCACGATCCAGAGCCACTCGCAAGGCATTCAGGCAGGCGGCGCGCGCCGAATCCCAATCCTCATTGCGGGCCAGCTGAATGGCCAATTTCAGGTGCGACAGCGGATAGGCGGGCGCGTAGGCCACCATACGATTCAGGTGTGGAATCGCGGCTTTGGCGCCTTTGAGCTGTCCCAGCACATCAGCTAGTTCCATATGTGCATAGAACAGATTGTCAGGAATCAGAACCGTGCGCTCATCCAATGTGGCGAACAGGCGGTTATACACCACTCGTTCGGCATAGGAATTGAAGTATCGTGGCACCCCAGGGCCCATGGCAAAGATCTGGTCCATACGGGCCGCAGCCGCTTCGGCCATCTCAATGGCCTGATCGGCCTGTCCGGAGAACAGCAGATCGCGAGCGCGCAGACGTTCCTTATCCAGCTCGTCGGCAAGGGTGAAGGCAAAGTCCGGCGTATCGTTGCCGTCAATCAGCGCACTGGTGACCTGCGAGGCCAGACCCGTCAGTTCGGGATCGCTGATGGACTCGATGATCTGCATGGCCCGCTGCGCTTTCTCCACGGAATCAAGTTCCGTATTACGGGCGATGTCGTGGAACGCATTGACGCCATGCTGCAGCAGGTCCACACGCTGAATCGCCAGACCAGCGCTATTCTGCGCACCCAGTACTCGCGCGGTCGACGCGTTGAACTGACGGTCGGCAAGTTCCGGCTCCTCCTGGGAGCCAACGGGCGAGAACCGGCTATCGGCCAAGTCGAAGTCGGCGTTGATGGGCTTGAGCCCGCCCTCGCCGTCGACATCCATCACCGCACCAAACATCCGGTAGGTTTCTTCAGGGTGGTCAAGACCATCGGTGTCGAGACGTTGCAGGAAGGCATCCCTGGCGAATGTGACGGTGACCATGTTGCGCACGGTGGGGTTACGGCGCAGCACGCTCATCGGATCATCACCCGCACCCGCATTCTCGGTTTCGTTGCCGTCATCCGACGCCATGCCGAAAGCCATCTCGTCAATATCTACGCCCCGCATAAGGTCTTCGAACTGGGAGTCGATGGATGCGCTGTCGTCGCTGTCTTCGGCATTCTGCTGAGACGGGTCCGTCCCATCCGTCTCCGCGTCCGTTGCAGGCTGCTCATCACCGGTGCCAGTGGGCGGCTGCCCAAAGGCCTCCTCATGCGTGATCGGTCGGGTCGGATCGCCATGGAAATCGCCATCCTTGGGATCAGCCTTGGAACTGACACGTCCCAAATCGCCGCTGCGCAAATGCTCGAAAGCGCTTAACGCCTCGCTCATCATCTCTTCGATGGCCGAGTCCTGCTCGGCAATCGCCTCTTCCAAACCGATGGAATCGATGTGCAGAGACACCTGATGCACGGCTTGGCTGGTGCCGAAGCTCAGCGCCGCCATCATCAGGCCGACGCGCAAGTTGTAGGAGGCGCTCATCGATGCGCGCTCGACGCTGCTCAGCGTTCTCCACGTGCGCCGTTCGGTGTCATATCTGCTATCCGGCATCATCGACGTGCCCGCCGTGGTGAAGCCGATGGCCACTTCCCCCGAATCCAGTCGGGAACGAAACTCGACATCAAACCGATACGGTAGACGCAATCTGCGCAGCAGGGACGACAATGCCTGTCGATACACCCATTCGTCCGCTTTCGGCGCCGCATTCCTTGGGTCGGGGAACTCCTCACGAATCCGGTCTGCGGCGTGCTCGGCCGCATTGACCAGGCTCAGCACCGCACGGCGTTCATCGGATCCGTCATACGGGTTGAGCGCCATAATCGCGGGGTTTTCGATGAGCTTCATATCGATCTGCGCGGCCTCGGCACGGGTCACCGTGTCTTCCGTGGGATTGAGCCCACGCGAGGAATTGCGCTCCAGCCAGGCGCTCACCGCGGCAAAACGATTGAGATTGCCTTCGATTTTCAGGGATTTCAGTGCCTGATTGAAGGCCAACGACTTATCCCACGTGAAGAAATAGCCGCTCGAGTACGTCGAAGTATACAAATGCAGCGGCTCGGCGCCATGCACGGCTTCCAAACCCGGCGTGTTATCCAAAGCCCCGGCCTCGCGCATCAGATCCGCAAAATGATCCTCCAGGCCAGAGGCACGCATGCCGTGCGCACGAGCCTCCATCGTGTCGCGAATCGAACGCCTGATCGCACCGATGGGAGCCTCGCGATTGAGACGGCGGAAAATATTGCCGGAACCAAAACCTATCAACAGCCCATTGATTTGCGGCAGCATGTAGGCGGCGAAGAACGCAATGGCCATGGCATCACGGTATTCCAGATCATGACGCATATCAGCCGGCAGATTGGCGCGCATCTGCTCCAAGGTGTACCGGTTGCCGGCCTTAAGCCACGAGGCGAGCCACGTCATACGACCGGTGTCATCACGTCCGATCACGCCTCCGGTGATGGCCTTCACCTCGCCATTGCTGCGAATCGCCCGGCCCAGCACATTGCGACGAGTCTGCCCCGCATCAAAGCCCAACCGCTCACCGTTCGGCAGGGTCACTTCCTTTTCCTTGCCGAACATGAAGCGCGGCTGCATATCCTGGATGTCCATATCCAAATCGGCGCCCACAAACACGCGACCATGGGTATCGGCAAACGCCACCTGCGCAAAGTGATCCCGATCGGGGAAAATACCCAAGGAGAATCCGCGCCCCCGCGTGGAAGGCAGTTGCGCCCATCCCAGCACCAGTCCCTCGGGAACATTTTCCAAGGCGGGAAACGAACGCCTCTTGACCACCGGGCTCAGCGGCACCGCATGCTTGGTCAGTTCATCGATGATGCCGCCCTTGCGCTCGCTGGCCTCGCTCAACGCATCGCCAAACGGGTTGGTGCTGGCCTGACGAGGCTTGGATAAGCCCAGATCGGAGGCAAGCGCGTTCATCGAATCCTTCAGCCCGCTCAAGAAGGACGGACCGGATCGTTCACTGTGATTCGACATACGTTTTGGCATGATTCACATTCTCTACTGTTTGCCAGACATAAAGCCTATAGAATAATGGGGTGCATTCCGAAGACAGTCATCTCACCAGTCGTGTACGCCGCCGATTGTCGTGGCGCCCGCTTGCGGCGCTACTGGCTGTTGCGGCCATTATCGCCGGCATGGAGTGCATCGTTTTCAACCTGCCATTCTGGCGCACGCTGGGGGCCAGCACCGACACCAACGCCGTGCATAACACCTTGGGCCCGGGCCTGGTGCGCACCGATGACGATATGCTGACCGTCACCGATCCGACCAAGGCATATCTCGAACTGGCCGCAGACGGCACTTCAGCATATCTGCGCATCGACTCCCCCTCGCACGACACCATCGATGCGGTTCACGAACAGGCCGAGGCCGAATCACGGGCCAATGGGGACAAGGCGGTGTTCAAGCCACTGGACACCATCCATGTGCGCGTGGATGTGAACGGCAGTACCGGCCAAGCCATTTCGATGAATCCCGGCACCTCACGCAGCCATTATGTCAAAGCTGTGGGTGCAGGCACCGTACGCATCTGGATCCAGGAGGAACGCGGCGCAATTGTGCCGATCACCGACGCACGCGCGAACGTGCACGTGCCTTTTGCCATCGATTGGATCCGCGTCGCGGCAATGGCCGCGCTGGCGTTGCTGGTCGCCATATGGAGGCCCGGCTCTCGATTGTGGCGTATCACGTTTGATCCCTCCAGCACACGCCAGCGGCTGGCGTTCGCGGCCATTGCGGCGATTCCGACACTGGCCATCGGCGCTTCCATCATCTGGCAGCTCACGCATGCCATGCCGCTCGCCTTCCATACCGCAGGCGGCTACACCTATGACTTCGACCAGTACGGTCATGTGGCCGATTCCCTAATCGCAGGCCGCCCATGGCTAGACCTTGACGTACCCGGCCAACTGGCCCAAAGCACTCACCCCTATGATGTGCCGACTCGTCTCAAACTGTTGGAGGATGGGGTCAGCCCGATGTATTGGGATTACGCCTATTACGAAGGCCACTGGTACTCCTACTTCGGCGTGCTGCCTGCCGTGCTGCTGTTCGTGCCGTATCGTCTGATTACCGGGCAAATGTTGCCGACCGCCGCAGCCGAACAGTTCCTGGTGCTGCTGTTCATCATCTTCTTCTCCCTGCTCGTACTGCGTGTGATTCACCGCGTGATGCCAAAAACATCATTGGCCGCCGCCTCGCTCATCACCGTCAGTGCGCTGCTCGGGGCGCAAGTGGGCTATCTGGCTTACCGCACCAACTTCTACCAAGTGCCCTTCGCCGCTTCTCTGGCGTTGACTTCACTGGGATTATGGTTCTGGCTGGGTGCGGATACATCCAGTCGCCCACTAATACCGTCCGACCGCTGGCAAGCCGGCGACGCACAGCCACTGTCTTTGCCGCGACTGGCCGTCGGCGCCCTATGCATCGCGGCGAACTTCGGTTGCCGGCCGACCTTTGCGCTCACGGCCCTGCTGGCCATCGCCCTGTTCTGGCCGCAGATCCGCGCTATGATCAGCGATCTTGCGCATCGACGCATTACCATGCTCAAAGCGTTGCGCGCGCCGCTTGCCATGGTGATACCTGCATTGGTTGTGGTCATTCCGCTGATGTTGTGGAACAAAGTGCGCTTCGGCAGTCTGATCGACTTCGGCAACGCCTACCAATTCACCGTCTCTGACATGACCCGTTATGCCACCCCAATTGCCGACATGCCGGCCACCGTCTGGTATTACCTGTTCCTGCCGGTGCGATTTGTACGAAACTTCCCGTGGTTGGCGGTCTCCCCCGCGCCAATGCCGGTTTGGGGCTATTACGAGGTGATGGTCGGCGCACTGTTCACCGCCACGCCGCTGATGCTGCTTGCATTAGTGCTGCCGTTCCTGCATAAGCTGGAGATGCATGGCATGCGTCGTTGGCTCATGTCTTGTCTGGCTCTGGCCGGCGTACTGATGGTGTTCGACAGTTATGTGGGCGGTCTGGGCTGGCGATATTTGGCTGATTTCGGCTGGCTGGTGGCGCTCGCTTCGATTCCGGGACTGCTGTGGCTGGTCAACGGCCGAGAGCCCAGCACCTCGTTGGCCGGCGCGAACGACGCCGCATCCGGCGACGGCATCGCCCGTGTCACTCCATGGCGTTGGCTGATGCGATGGACCGTACTCATCATGCTGATCTGGACGTTGGCCGTCGCCATACTAGGGTGCTTTGCTCCCGCCCGCGATGACGCCATGCTGACGAATAATGCCGCGCTGTGGCACCAGGTTCAGTCCTGGTTTACGCTGCTGTAGCCAGGCCACGGTCGCACCCTACCGGCCGTCCAGTATATTCCCAGTATTGCAGGCAGTTTTCTCCAAGACCCGCGGCATAGTGTATGTGATGTAATTCACCGTTGTTCATCTGTAGTACCATGAGGATTCCCTGTGTCTACTGCCGTCCGAAGTCGTGTTTTCAAAATATCCGCAGCGGCCATCGCCATTGGCCTATGCCTGTTCTCGCAGGATGATGTCAGCGCCTCCATCAAGGAACGTCGTGTAGAGCGGCTCAACGCGCAAATCGAAAGCGTGTACACCACTGAATATCAGCAGATGATGGATGACGAGATGGCTGACGAGCGCGATGCCAAGGAGCGCACGGTCGACAACATCTGAACCAAGACGAACCCGTATGGCACGAACACCTACCGCGTCTACCAGTACGGCTTCCGCGGCTTCTATTTCGCGTAGCGGCATCGGCCTGCGACCGAGCGACACACCCTTGGCTCCCCTCTCTGAGGGGAGCTGTCACCGCAGGTGACTGAGGGGAGCATTACCGCTTGGAGGCCTCGTACTTGCGTCGAATCAGATCCTCATAAAACGCCACGGCTGCGGCCGGCGCGTCATCGCACACGACCGCGTGCTCGTCCAGTACGAGTACGCGGTCGATTGCGTATTCGGGCCGGCGAATCATATCCGTGTCATGCGTGGCGAAGATGACCTGCTTGTTGTAGCTGAACAATGCCTTGGCCACGTGTGCGGTGCCAATCTCATCCAAACCCTTGCTGGGCTCGTCAGCCACGATTGCACTGGGCTCAAAGCTCAATGCGGCGGCAATGGCCAGCAGATGTCGTTTCTCCGAGTCAAGCTCGCTGGCCTTGGCCTTGGAGACCTGTGCCAGATTGAAATGCGCGAACAGATTGCCGATGCGCGCATGGCGTTCGGACTCCGGCACCTTGTGCTTTTTCAGTGCTTCGGACACCGCTTCGGAGATATTCGCGGCCCGGTAGAAGCTGTTCGGAATCTCCTCGCGACGCACTTTACCGACAAGGTCGTCAATGCGCTTCAGGTCTTTTTTCACGGCTGGGTTCAGTTGTTCGCTGCCGCCGGACACCATAACCGTGCCGATATTGGCTTTAAGAGAGCCATCGAGCAATCCCAACAATGTGGATTTGCCAGCTCCATTCAGGCCGATCACAGCCACGCGCTGTTCGCTGATGGTCAGCATGGTGGGCGCAAGGCCAACATGCCCATCATCATAGGTATGGCCGGCTTCTTTCAAGGTGAACGTCAGCGAAGCCGGGCGCGGCAGCTCTTTGGACTGAAAAAAGAATCCCATGCCGCCCATTATGCCAGCAACGCCTCCACAGTGGCGAGCACGGCGCAAATGCCTTGTCTAAACACTTCCGGCTCAGGCAGCAGCGAAACCGCCAAATAGCCGTTGGAGGTCATATCAAAGAAATATCCAGGCTGTCCGGTCAGGCCATGCTCGGCGATGAGCTTCAGCACCATCTCGTTCTCGTCAATCACGGACGGCACGCGCAGCAGCACGTTCCAGCCGCCCTCGGCTCGCAGCACGCTGACCAACCCATTCGGGTCCGCATCCAGCAGCTCGTGCAAAATCGCGAGATTGCCGCGCACTCGTTCCTCCACACGCGCGGTTTGCTCAGTCGCGGCCTCCAACAGCGCCGGAATCCGCTGTGCGATGATGTCACTCATCGGCAGGTAATCGTCGGCTATGACATCAAGTCGGCGCTGGGCTTGCGCAACATCCTCGGCCGGCCCGGACACCTGAATCCACCCGACTTTGGCATGAGGCGCCGCCAGCATTTTGGAGAACCCGTCAAGCGCAAAAGTAAGCACACCCTGCTCTCCGGCCAAACGCGCGTTGCCGGCAAATGGCTCAAGGGCATAATCAAAGAACACTTCATCGGCAATAAGGGCGATGCCTCGCTCCCGGCACATCGTCACGATACGTTCCCGCTCGGCCGGCTTGACATAGGATCCGGTCGGATTATTCGGATTAATCAGTACCAATGCACGAATACGAGCGCCGCTCGGTCCGTCAAGCAATTGCTCCAGCTCGGCCACGTCAATGAACCAAGAGCCGTCGAACCGCAACTGGTATTCGACGGTATCCACGCATTCAAGCCGGGCGATCGACTCGATCAGCGGGTATCCCGGCTTGGGGGCCAGCACTGCATCTCCGGCATCACATAACAATTTGATCAGCCATGAGTATGCCTCGGATGTGGAGCTCAACACATACAATTGCTCCGGCTTCACGCCCCTGCTGGCGGTATTCGCTGATGCGTTCATCTGGGAGCGGTCCGCATTGGCTTCGTTCAGGAATGCAGCCAGAGCTTCACGAACCGCGTACGATCCGCGCGGATCGGCCGTATATACGTTCGGCACCAGTGCGGGAGCCAGTCCATGCCGCGTCGGATTGGAATCATTGAGCTTGCCCAACGCAGTACCGTTTGCCCTGGCCGCAGCCTCGGCGGTCGCAATCGGATTCGGATCGGAAATATCCACTCGGGAGGAGAAATGCACGCTCATATCTCCCTACGATAGAGCGTGGCAACCCCGACCCTTGCCGCGGTTCGAGACCAAAGCAGCATGCTTGCGCTTCCAGCCATACGGCTATACTGGTGAGTCGTTCGCGCGGTTGGTGGCAGCAACCGTGCCGATATCATTTGGAATACACGCCCTCGCTTATGCGCGTGGCGTACGGTTTGATGTTTCGCGCGGGCTCCTCACCTTTCCGCTTTACGATGCATCAGACCTTGAGCGCATTATGCGCAGAAGGCAAGGTGACATGAAGATGAGGATTGAAGTCAAGAAGGGTCTGGTCAGGATGGTGGCCGTGTTGGGAGCCGCCACGCTCGGACTGTCCGTTGCGGCATGCGGCAACGCCAACACCGCCGATTCCAGCAATTCCAGTACACCCACCGTTTCGTTCATGCTTGATTGGACGCCGAACACGAACCATATCGGCCTGTACGTGGCCCAGAAGCTCGGCTACTTCAAGGACGCAGGAGTCAACGTGAAGATTCTGCCGACCGCTCAGGCCGGCGCGGAAACCAGTGTGGAGAACGGTGTGGCAAACGTCGGTTTCACCACGCTGAGCAATGTGGCCGCATTCAACTCGCAAGGCTCCGATCTGAAATTCGTCTTTGATCTGACGCAAAAGCCCGTGGCCCGCTGGTGCGCATTGGCCTCCCGTACCGACATCAAGACGCCGGCAGACCTGTCCGGCAAAACCTTCGTGAGCTTCGGCTCGGCAGAGCAGAACGCCGTGGTGCGTGAGATGATTAAGGATGCAGGCGGCACCGGCGAATTCAAGACCGCCACCGCCGGCACGAACACCTTCGAGACCCTTACTAGCGGCAAGGGTGACTTCGGCGGCTTCTACGTGACTTGGGAGGGTGTGGAAAGCGAGCTGAACGGCCCGGCGCTCAACTGCTTCGTTGCCTCCGATTGGGGCGTTCCCGGCAACCCGGACCAGCTCGGCTTTGCGGTCAAGGGCTCTTGGCTTAAGGATTCCGCCAACGCCGACGCATTGAAGAAGTTCCTCTCCGCCACCAAGAAGGGCTACGACTACGCCCTGTCCAACCCGGACAAGGCCGCCGATATTCTCGTGGCACAGGCCAAGGAAGCCCAGCTGGATTCCAAGCTGACCCGTACCTCGATGGAAGAGATCGTCAAGAACGGCTACTGGACCACCGATGATGCCAAGTCGCTGCCCGGCACCGTGAACTTCGATGACGCCCAGCCTTACCTTGACTTCCAGTACAAGGCCGGCACCTACCAGGACAAGGACGGCAAGAACCCCAAGCAGGCTCCGCAGGCCAAGGAACTCGCCACTAACGACTACGTGGACTGAGCGACTGTAGGGAGGCCGGCTCCCCTCATTCTTGAGGGGAGCCATTTATATATTTCGAAGGCAAATAATGAACAATCTCAAGTCGTGGTTGGTGCGTATAGCGCCACCGGCCATTACCATCGGTCTTTTGCTGGTGGTGTGGGAGGCGGCCGTACGCGCGGGACATGTCTCGGAACGTGTACTTGCTTCCCCCACCCAGATCATCGCCTCCATGGTGCGCACTTGGCCGGATTTGATGGATGCCGCCGCCATCACCACATATGAGGCTCTCACTGGATTTGCCATCGCCATCGTAGCGGGCGTGCTCATTGGCATCGGGCTGTACCTATCCAAAACCCTGCACCGTGCGTTCTATCCGCTGCTGGTGGCCGCACAGACCATTCCATTGATTACCGTGGCTCCGTTGTTCATGATTTGGTTCGGATTCGAGCCACTGGGCAAAATCGTTATTGTCGCCGTGTTCGGCGTATTTCCCATCGCCGTGCAGACCGCCCGTGGACTGACCGCCGTGCCGCAATTTTACGAAGATGTGGCACTGACCTGCGGAGCCACACGTGCATGGGCACTCTGGCACGTTAAGCTGCGTGTAGCCGCACGCCAGATCTTTGGCGGCATTCGCATCTCGGCCGCCTACATTTTCGGAACGGCGGCCACCGCCGAATATCTGGGCGCAATGAACGGCCTGGGCATTTGGCTGCAAGCTGCGTTCAATTCGTTCCGCACTCCGCTGATCTTCTCCGCCACTGTAGTGGTGATCGCCGAAACCGCAATACTGCTAGGGCTGATTTCACTGGTCGAATGGCTGCTGCTCGGCAATGGAGCCGACGCGGATATCAGCGAGTAGCTCGTTCCTTACTTCACGTCCCCAGCAATTAGGACCGGCTTCGCCGGACTCAACACGCCGAGCCGCACACTACCGCGCCCGGCTCGGCGGCGTGAAAGAACAGCCCGCAGGGCTGTTCTTTACTTCACGCCGCCGAATCGACGATCGCGGTGAATGTAGTTATCAATGGCGCGCCAGAGCACCTCACGGCCGCAGTCAGGGAACAGTTCAGGTACAAAGTCCAGCTCGGCGTACGCGGCCTGCCACGGCAGGAAGTTGGAGGTACGCTGCTCGCCGGAAGTGCGAATCACCAAGTCGCAATCAGGGATATCCGGATTATAGAGATGATCGGCAACCATCTTCTCGGTGACGCGGTCTCCGGAAATTCGGCCGTCACGCACCTCTCGTGCAATGGCTGCACAGGCATCGGTAATCTCGGCACGACCACCATAGTTGATGCAGAACACCACATCGATGACCTTGTTGTTCTTGGTGCGTTCCATTGCCACTTCAAGCTCGTCAATCACCGACTTCCACAGCTTCGGACGGCGGCCCGACCAGCGCACACGCACGCCCCATTCATCCATCTGCGCCACTCGGCGATGGATAATCTCGCGGGAGAAGCCCATCAGGAAACGCACCTCTTGCGGCGATCGTTTCCAGTTTTCAGTGGAGAACGTATACAGGCTTAGATAGCGCACACCGGCCTCTATGGCACCGGCAATGGTGTCGAACACCACCGGCTCAGCCGCTTGATGGCCATTGGTGCGGATCATGCCGCGCTGCTTGGCCCAACGGCCATTGCCGTCCATAATCACACCCACATGCCGGGGCACTTTGTTTTTGGGGAAATCAGGGATACGGGAGGGGTCGCTGAACGGAGCTGCGGGGATGTCCAACGACGTGTAATCAACGTTCTCAAAAGCCATACTCATGAATCTATCAAGCGCAGCGAACGAATCGGCCGTTCGAGGTAATACTCCCCCCAATCTTCAACCAACTCTTGCACAATACGCTCCAATGGCGCGTTATCAAGCACCGACCAGTCGCCTCGAATCAGGGCATCAAGCTGACTCAATACAAGCGGCGCGATACGTCGGGCATCGGTGGTGTGGTCGGCCTCGCACATCACACCGCCTGACACGATGGAGAAGTAACGGCGCTCGGGCTTGCCGCACACCACGCAAGTGGCGAGACGCGGCGTCCAGCCGGCCAGCGCCAGGGCCCTCATCACGTAGGACTCGCTGATGGTCTGCGATGCATGAGCATGTTTGGCGAGCGCATTCAATGCACCGATAAGCAGCCGATACTGGTTTGGCAATTGCTCATGCTCGGTGCTGACGAGCTTATCAATGGTCTCCACAATGACGTTGGCAGCCTCGTACGCCGCATAATCGGCAGCTATTGCGGCACCATACGAAGCGACGGATTCAGCTTGTGAAACGACGTCCAGCGAACGGCCCTCAGCAATAAGCAGATCCACGCGCATGAACGGTTCAAGGCGTGCCCCGAACCGTGATTTAGTACGTCGTACGCCTTTGGCCACGGCTCGAATCTTGCCATGCTCGCGCGTCAGCAGGGTGATGATGCGGTCGGCCTCACCCAGTTTGGCGGTTCTCAGCACCACGCCTTCATCTCGGTACAGCGGCATCATCCCTCCTTTCGCAACGTTTGCGCCATATGTCAGTAAACGAACAGACCCCAGAACGCGAAGAACAACAACACGTTCAGCATAGTGAACGCCACCAGCCAGAACAGTACGCGGCCAAGTCGAGTGGAGGCGAGCACCGGTTCGGCACCGGTGACGATATTACGAACCGCCTCGCGCCTGGGCGGCAACTGGATAAGGCCACGATGCCAGGCCACCTCTATAAGCCTCATGAACACGCGAGACCATGCCCAGACCACCAGCACAGACACCACTTGGATCACCGGCCAGCTCCAATACATCACCCCGGGCGTTTCCGTGGGCGCGCCACCCCAGGCAAGTTTGACCACGCCCATAATCACTTGGCCTAGTCCGGCAAAAAAGATCAGCATCGCGGCCAGCGTGGTAAGGGTAAGCGTCAGCAACGATCCGCCGAAACCATGGGCGAAACCCAATACCACGGGCTTGGCAGGCAGGAGCATGCCAGCCCGCTTTGCCTCCCTCCGATTGCGCCGCCACTGTGCGTTCAACGCGATCTTGCGGCCAAGCGCTACCAATCCCAATATCGTTGAGGCCATAAGCAGCAGCACAACGGCGACATGCACGATCACGCCGTATATGGTTCCCACCCGACGGGCTTTCAACGCTCCCGGCAACCCAATCGACTGGTACAGGCCAGCGCCGGCCACGCGTTCACTGGTTTGCGTATAGCCTGCCGTGGTACCTACCGCCCAGTCGATCAGGTCATTCACATAGGCATCCGCGAATGGAGTTCCAGCCTCCGACTCGTCCCCCAAGCGGAGCACGTGGTTGGCCACGGGATAACTGCGTACGGTCACATCCCAGTTGTTGGCCTGGTGCGCGTTGTGCAGAATCGCGCGCACACCATCGACCTGTGCGGTCATCACATCCTTCGACCCATAGGCCACAAAAGTGGGAACGGCGTAGGCGGCAGGTTTGAGCGTATCAAGATCGAAATTCGTCAGCGAGAACAAATCGGTGTCCGCGCTGAACACACGCTGGACAATGGACTGATAGCCATCATTCGCACCGGCAAGCGTAAAGTCCTGGGTGACGAAGAAGCCCAACGACTGGCGTGGGCTGAATACCATCGGACTCAAGAGAATCTGGAAAGCGACATCCGGGTCATCCTGCAGCAGGTATGAGGATATCCAAGTGGATTCGGACGTGGCGTAAATGCCGACCTTGGCATTGTCGACGTTCTCGAGCTGCCGCAAATATGCAATCACCTGATCATAGGCTTTGGCGGAGGCCATGTAGTCGCGGTTGACGTCGGTGGTGTTCCAAACTGGTTTATCGAGTACTGCGGTCACAAAACCGGCTGAAGCCATGTCGGAGGCCACATCGCCAAATGAGTTATCACAAGTGCCGTAACCGGCACCGTGCATGAACACCACACCCGGTCGTTTGCCGGCAGCTCCCTGCGGCTCGCGAATAAGCACCTTGATGGTCTGCACGCCGTTCTTGTTGGCCTTGCCGCGCACTCCGGTCTCTTGAGTCAGGTTGCCGTCGCTGGTCATATTCAGGGTGATATACCGTTCACTGACCTGATAGGTGCCTTTACTGGGCAATGCTTCGCCGGTCGGATTGGCAAAAGTGACGTCCGTATCATCGGTAAGCGTGGCCATGGATTGGCCGGTGGGCTCGATATTCCATGGCACGGTAGTGAGATTGGAGATAGAGACCAGCACGCCCATCAGCATGATGAAGATGGGCAGACTGACCATGAGCCGGTGGAGGCTGGTCCACGGCTTGGCCTTCACGGTCAGACGCTGCTCTTCTTGTGGCACGAAAGGTTATTGTAGCCGTTCCACGGTAATTATGCCGTGGGGCGCATTCAGCGATTGGGATGCTGAATGGGAACCACCACCGGACCGGTGGCGTTGACGGGAACCAGGCCATCGGCCTCCATTTGGGCGGCGATTTCCTGCGCCTTGGTAAGCAACGTGTCTACGATCTGGTCTTCGGGCACGGTCTCGATGACCTTGCCCTTGATGAAGATCTGTCCCTTGCCGTTGCCGGAAGCCACGCCGAGGTCGGCCTCGCGGGCTTCGCCGGGGCCGTTGACGATGCAACCCATAACGGCCACGCGAATCGGAGCGGTCACGTCCTTCAGCCCC
The DNA here is from genome assembly GCF_023656805.1 of Bifidobacterium sp. M3-N-101. Lineage (NCBI taxonomy): Bacteria > Bacillati > Actinomycetota > Actinomycetes > Bifidobacteriales > Bifidobacteriaceae > Bifidobacterium > Bifidobacterium sp. M3-N-101. The sequence continues at coordinate 83,333 of NZ_JAMOKQ010000004.1, read as the reverse complement.
TCGGTCACGGCCGAGGCAAGCTGAATCACATCCACCTGGGCTCGTCCGCAGCTCGGGCAGGAGATAATGTCAAACTTGCGCGGGCGCAATCCCATGTATTCAAGGAGCTTGCAGCCCACCTTGACCTCTTCGACCGGCGGGGCGGACAGCGAGACGCGAATCGTATCTCCGATGCCTTCGGCGAGTAGTGCGCCGAACGCCAGGCAGGATTTGATGGTGCCCTGCCAGGCCGGACCGGCTTCGGTGACGCCGAGGTGCAGCGGCCAGTCACCCTTGGAGGCAAGCAGACGATAGGTTTCGACCATGGTGATCACGTCATGGTGCTTGACGGAAATCTTGAAATCATGGAAGCCGACGTCCTCGAACATGTGAGCTTCCTTCAATGCGGAGGCCACCAATGCTTCAGGAGTGGGGCCGCCGTATTTGGCGTAGAGTTCCTTGTCCAACGAACCGGCATTCACACCGATACGCAGAGAGATGCCGGCATCAGTGGCTGCTTTGCAGATCGAGGGGCCGACTTCATTGAATTTACGGATGTTGCCGGGGTTCACGCGTACGGCTGCGCAGCCGGCATCGATGGCCTGGAACACGTACTTGGACTGGAAGTGAATATCCGCGATGATCGGCACCGGCGACTTCCTGCAGATCTCCGGCAATGCGTCGGCATCGTCCTGACTCGGCACAGCCACGCGCACGATATCGCAACCAGCTGCGGTCAGCTCGGCAATCTGCTGCAATGTGGCAGGAACATTGGCCGTAAGCGTGTTGGTCATCGACTGCACGGAGATGGGGGCTCCCCCACCGACCGGCACCGAGCCGACCATGATGCGGTGAGACTTGCGACGCGGGTGCAGCGGCGATTCGCTGGTCAATTCGACCGGATTACCGGTTTTGCGGAACGGTTTTTCGGCAGATTTTTCCGTATTCAAGGTATTCATCATTGTTTGTTTATCAAATCATCGGCACGGTGACGAGCTTCAAGCTCAATCTGTCCCATTTCCTCCACGTCCGTGAACAGCGGGTTGCCACGCAGTTCGGCATCCATCTGGTCGAGCACGGCCTTCACCGTGTCCACGATGCCAAGGTACGGCAGACGATGGTCGAGGAAGGCGTGCACGGCCTGCTCATTGGCCGCGTTGAGCACGGCCGTATGCTTTTCGGATGCACCCAGGCAATGGCGGGCGAGCTGGACGGCGGGGAACGCCTCATTATCCAGCGGCTCGAACGTCCAGGTTGCAGCCTGCGTCCAGTCACATGCGGCAGCCACATTGTCCATGCGGTCAGGCGCGGACAAGCCGAGCGCGATGGGCAGGCGCATGTCCGGCGGCGAAGACTGGCAGATAGTGGCGCCATCCACGAATTCGACCATGGAATGGACAATGGATTGCGGGTGCACCGTTACGTCAATACGGTCCGGCGGCACATCGAACAGTCGGGAAGCCTCAATAACCTCGAGTCCCTTGTTCATCAGGGTCGAGGAGTTGATGGTCACAACCGGACCCATGTTCCACGTCGGATGATGCAACGCCTGCTCAGGTGTGATATTCGCCATATCGGCACGTTTCCAGCCTCGGAACGGACCACCGGAAGCAGTGACCACCAACTTGGAGACCTCGGCATGGGTGCCGGAACGCAACGACTGCCAGATGGCGGAATGTTCGGAGTCAACCGGATTGATCTGATCGTCGCGCACTTGCGCGCTGAACAGCAGATGACCGCCGGCAACCACTGATTCTTTATTGGCCAGGGCAAGCTGCGAATCGGCTTTCAGCGCGGCGATGGACGGCTCGAGACCAATGGAACCGGTGATGCCGTTCAATACGACGTTCGCGCCGGAACCGGCCAATGCGATCACGGCATCCGGCCCACCGGTCACGCGGGTGTCGCGGGCACCGGCCTGCTGCAACGCCTCTTTCAGTGCCGGAATCTTGGTGCTGTCGAATACCGCGACTTCCGGTACACGGAATTGTGCGGCCTGACGAGCCAGCAATTCGATATGAGCGCCGCCAACGGCCAAACCCGTGACAGTGAAACGCTCAGGATGGCGTGCAATGACATCAAGGCCTTGTGTGCCGATGGATCCGGTAGATCCAAGAATTACGACGGTGGAGTTGGAGACTACGCTCACTGTTCCTTCTTCGTATCATCATGATCCAGCGTCGGGAAAGACAGATCCGGGATGCTTGAATTGAAATCATCGCTGGTTGGGAACAGCGAGGGGAACGGCATGTCGGAAATCTGTTCCGGACGCTTTGTCTCGGCATCCTTGCTGGGCTGGGCTGCCGGCTTCGGTGTGCTCACGGGCTCGGCCGGCACATCATCAGAATGGTCGGCAACCGGAATCGGAACGGATCCGGTGGTGCGCACCGGCTTGTTGGCCGGCGCAAAGGAGACCGGCATGGTCTCAGGCGCAGGCTGGTGACGCGTCTGCGCGTGCGGCGGCTCCGGTGCTGCAGGGGCTTCGCTCGGCGCTGCAGGAGCGGCGGATGCGGCAGTAACCGGTGCGGCAGCCGGAGTAACAGGAGCCGGCATATCGTTCAATTTCAGTTCTTCCGGCGTGCCCAGACTCGGCATCTTGGGTTCAAAAGACGGCACGCTCACCGCAGGGATATCCTGTGAGGCTTGCGCCATATGGGCCAAGGCGGCCAGCGAGGAATCGCTCTCAGCCGTCGGAGGGACCGCAGGAGATGCCGGGGTCACCGGAGCTGCCGGAGCCACAGGAACCGCAGGAACCGCCGGAGTAGACGGGGCCGCGGGGGCAGATTTTGCTCCGAACGACGGTGCATCGGAGACCACAGGCTGCGGTGCTGCGGACGAAGCAGGTGCGTATGACGCCGGCTGATATGCCGCTGGAGCAGACGCGTTATCGGCCTGCTCAGCTGCAGGACGAGCCACAAACAGATTCTGTTCGGCCTGATGCAAAGCATCGAACGCATCATCAGAGGCGGCGGCCTGAGGTGCGAAACGTGCGTCGGCAGCCGGGCGCTGTGCATTGGCAGCGAACAGTGGCGAAACGGCTTCCGCCGGGGCTGCCACCGCTGCTGCGGGAGCCGGGGCCGCAGCAGCGGCTGGCTCGTTGGCGGAAGCGCCACCGACTCGAGCGTAGGACTCAATACGACTGAGCAACTGGACGCACGCGTTTAGGAAATAGTCGACCTGACGCTCGTCATAGCCCTTCTTGCCCTTGCGCTGGGTGAAGATGACATTGCTCACCGAAACGGCGTTGAGATCAGCCAAGTCACGGACATCGTCTTCGGTGACACCGTCGACGCCGAGGGATGCAGCGGCTTTATCCACAATCTGATCGGTAAGACGGTCGACCTGCTTCTTGTCATACGACGGCTGCTTGGCCTCACCGGGCTTGAAGCGCTCGCCCTGCTCACGTTCCACATGCTCGAGAATCTGCTGGTACAGGTTCTCAGTCTGTGCCTTCCACGTCACACGACCATGCTGGGCGATCTCCCATGCGGTCTGCTTGTCGACCACCGCACGCTCGAGACGATTAAGCGCTGCGTCGACCTGAGCAATCACATAGCCGTCCTTGGTCAGGTCGAACGACACCGACTGAATATCACGCTGGGTAAGTCTGATTCCCTCACTGTCGTACAAAGCGTGGGCCCGCTCTAGAAAAGCGTCGACCTGAGCGGGATCATATCCCCACTTACGCTTGCCTGCGCGTGCAATGCCTGCCTTGCCGTCCCCTTCGCGAAGTTCCTGCGCCATCGGCTAATCGACCTCCTGCTGGATAAACAAATCTGTCCACAACTGTACGTGATTGTTGCGACGCGCGCGTGTATTTAGGCGGAAATTCACAGTTTTTGGCCTTCTCGACACTGGTCGGCCTCATTTCGAAAGCGCAGTGAAAGTGGGCAATAAGGGACTCGAACCCCTGACATCCACCGTGTAAAGGTGGCGCTCTAACCAACTGAGCTAATTGCCCGCGAGTATCAACAATAGCGTAAGGACGGCACAGCCGTCACTTGCACACGCCGGACGCCGCAATCATGACCTTTCGCCAAGGCCATGGCTTCCGCCCGTCGTTCCGATTCAGCGGCCCTTGCCGAAAGCGCGCAGACGGATACCATTCCAGTCCGGGCTGACAGTCAGCGGAGTGGCGGCGTTCATGCCTGCGGTCTGGGCGGCGGACTGCACGGTGGAAGAGCTGGCGGCTCCCGGACGACCGGGCTTCGGCGTCAACACCCACAATGGGCCGTCATTGCCGAGCACCGCGTAGGCATCGACGATGGTATCGGACAGTTCGTCCTCGTCGTCGCCATCGCGCCACCACAGAATGACACCATCCACGGCGGAGTCATAATCCTCGTCTACAAGCTCCTCACCCGTGAGCTCCTCGATCTTGGCGCGTACGGAGTCGTCCACGTCGTCGTCCCAGAGCCACTCCTGGACGATGTCGCCGGGCTTGAAACCAAATTCTTCAGCGTTCTGCGATGCCGTTTGATTCACAGGGGCTACATTAGCAAGTCATGGCGAACAAATACGTTAACGCGACCAAAAATCTCGCTTTGTGACCGTTTCACCGCAAAATTCCAAGCGCTCACGCCGTGCAATGCGGCAAGTCGTCGGCCTGTCCTTTACCGATGGCCACCAGTGCCCGATAGGCCTCGTCCAAGGTGGCGACCTTGACATCGCGCAGCCCGTCGGGCACATGGCCTGCCACCGCGCTGCAATTATCCGCAGGAGCCAAGAACCATGTGGCACCGTCGCGTTTGGCTCCAACCATCTTCAGCTGAATGCCGCCGATTTTGCCGACATTGCCCTTCTTGTCGATAGTGCCCGTGCCGGCGATGGTCTTGCCGCCACTTTCACTCTCGGGAGTCAGCTTGTCGATAAGGCCCAGCGTGTACATCATGCCGGCGGACGGCCCGCCGATGCTATCCACATGCATCGTCACCTTGGCATGGGCGAGCGATGCGGCATCAATGCCCAACTCATCGGCGTGTGCTTTGGCATACGCCAATCCCACTTCGCTGGCCGAGGACTGGGAACCGGCCATGTCCTTGTCGACCGTCTTCTGATATTCGTCGGCCGTCTGCCCCACTGGCACCGTCGCTTCCCTTGGCATGATCTCCATCTTCGGGTTCGCCCATGCCCACACGGCCTGTGCATTGATAATCGTGTAGCCGGGCACGCCGGAAGCGTTGACCGTGGTCAACAGCAATGAGCCGGAATCTTGGTACGTGGAAACGCCTTTGCCGGATACATCAATGACTGCGCCGTCCTCGACGCTACCGAGCACATTCTGGGTCGGCCCCGGCCCCTCGATGACATACGGGCTGGGCAGCAGTAGTATCACCACACCGAGCAATACGGCAAACGCGCCGATGAAATGACGCGGAGAACGAGCCGCCAGGTATCGCCTCACCCTCTGCGCGGCGCGCGAAAAACGCGATTGTCCGGTTTCCTTGGATGAGTTGGAAGATGACGCGGCCGAATCATCGTGTTCTGGATGGGCTTCCATAGCGGCCAAAGACCCGGATTGCCGATTCGTGTGACGTACAGACATATGCAACAGTGTATGCGAGTGACCGAAATGAACACACAACACACATATTCCTCGGCCTCCAGCGAACGGGCGCGGGCACAACCTACACTTGGGATAACACACCGCGGCAAAGAAGGATACGCATGGACGACAACGCGATTCACGAATGGCTGATCAAGTGCTTCGGCCCGATTCAGGGAGAAATGGCTTGGCAACAGATCGGCCAGCTGCCAGAGGAGATTCGCGCGCAGATGATGAGCCAGGATCCGAGCCGTCTGCCAGATCCTGCGGAAGTCCAGCAGATGATGGCAGCGTTCAGTGCCGGCGGCCTGAACACCATGGGCGATATGCAGCGCACGGTCGAAGAGGGACCGATCAACGTCAAGCTCGCCAAATCAATCGCATTGCAGCAGGCCAACGCTTCCGGCTCTCAGCCCAGCGTGTCCGCAGTGGACGGTGAAGCCGCTCGACGTGCTATGAGCGAGGCGAATCTGTGGCTGGACACGGCATGCGAGTTCGATCCCGCTCCCGGAGAGCCCGATGTGCTCACCCGCGCCGGATGGGTGGAAGGCACCATCGACCAATGGGCCAAATTCGCCGCTCCCGTGGCCGAGTCGATGAACGACGCTTTGGCCTCGGTGATTTCCGAGCGCCTCGGCGGCATGCTTGGCAACGGCGAAGTGGCCGGCATGTTCGCAGGCCCAGTGCCGATTCCGATTCCTGACGGCATGAAGGATCCCGGCCAACTCATGAAATTGCTGGGCAACACGTCCTTTGCCATGCAGCTGGGTCATGCGGCTGGCAATCTGAGCCATGAAGTGCATGGCAGCTTCGATCAGGGCATCTCTCTGCTGAAGAACCCTGCCGGTGGCCTGATAGCCCAGAACGCCACCGAATACGCCAAATTGCTGAATGGCGAGGCACCTGCGGAAGCCACTGACGAGACAAGTGAAACAACCAATCCCATTGGCTTCACTTCGGCCGCAACCAGTGCTGGCACGATTGACAATTCCGATTCGAGCGAAACCAGCACAACCGTCGAGTCCTCGGATGACGCAAACGCCGCAGACACCGCCGCATTCGAGGAAGCATTCGCCGGATTCGACTCCAACGATAAGATTCCCGAGTCCGAGGTGCTGTCTTTCCTTGCGCTGCAGGAAATGGCCCATGCCCGCCTCTATGCTTCGGTTCCTTGGCTGATGCCCCGGTTTGAAGCACTCATCGGCAAGTATGCGCGTGGCATCTCCATTGATTTGGATGCCATGGAAGAACAACTGCGCGATGCCACTTCCATGGATCCTGAATCGATTTCCGGAGCGGTGAATCTCACCAAAGTAGGCATCCCCGATACGCCTGAACAGCGTGAAGCGCTGGCATCGTTGGAATCATTGCTGGCCATGGTTGAAGGCTGGGTGGATTGCGTGGTGTGGCGTGCCGGCATGGCTCACCTTCCGCATATCGAGCAGCTGCGCGAAATGATGCGCCGCGAGCGTGCAATGGGAGGCCCAGCGGAACGCACTTTCGAGAGCCTGCTCGGCCTGCAACTACGCCCTAAGCGCATGCGTGAAGCCGCCGGCCTGTGGGAGATGATCACGGTGGCCGAGGGGCCGGACGGACGTGATGCCAAATGGTCGCACCCGGATTTGCTGCCGGCCTTGCCTGGTGACAAGCCCGCGGATGGCGTTGCGACCGAATCGAGTGATTCGTCTCAATCCTCCGTCAATGCCGGTAGCTCTACTTCGCACCCTGCAGCGGATGGCAAGACCGACAACATCGACTGGGATGCCGAACTGTCCAAACTGCTCGGCGAAGATGGCAACGACGGCCCGGATACCCCGGACCAGCCCGACAATCCTCAACAGCCGAACGAGTGACGGCATCGCCATCGCTTAGGGCACATTATTTACACCGAGCGAGCCGAAGAAAAGCTGCTTGAAGCAATGTTCACAAGAAGCGGGAAGGGCGGCGCTGCTGCGCCCCATACCCATCCTTGGTCCGCGCATATGACAGATGCAGCGAGTCCTCGGCTCGTGTGACGCCCACGTACATAAGCCGTCGCTCCTCTTCCAACGTCTCCCCCGGTTCCGGTGACCCGTACGGCAATAGCCCTTCGGAGCAGCCTACCAGAAAGACGTGTTTGAATTCCAGACCTTTGGCCGCATGGATGGTGGAAATCATGACGCCGGGGTCGGTGCTCTGCTGGCTGCCTGTGGCGTCCAATCCCATGGCTTCCAACAGGGCCCTGCGTGTCGTGGCATCATCCGCGAGCGACGAAGACTGCCATCCGGAATCCTTACGCACGCGGAATTTCAGCCTTGCCGCGCGCAATGCCGCACCGAAAACCGGCTGCTGCGCGTTGATGCGCGTCAGAATCGCGCAATCGGAGGGCTTCGCACCCTGTGCAACAAGTCGTGCGATGCGAGCCGCCACACCTTGTGCTTCCAGGTCATCGGTGTCATAGGCCGTTCGGCTGATGCGCACCCCCTTCTCCCTGGCGGAAACCAGCTTCAAATAATCCTCACGATTGGGGGCCGCGGCAAGCACCCGATTGGCGAGACCCACCACTTCAGGAGTCGAACGGTAGTCGGTGTTGAGGTTGATGTCTGCAGACAGAGGGCCGAACTCATCGGCGAACTGCAACAGATGCCAGCTGGATGCACCCGCGAACGAGTAGATGGTCTGCGCAGGGTCGCCGACCACACATACATTGCGGTTCATAGCGGCCTTGCCATTCGGCCCGTCTCCCCCAAGCCATAAGTTCAGCAAACGATGCTGCAGCGGAGAAACATCCTGATACTCATCAACGGTGAGCCAGCCGATGGAGGAACGAATCTGCGCCGCCGCTTCGGGAAAATCATCCATGATGTGGCATACCAGCAGCAGGATGTCGTCAAAATCGATTTCTCCTCGCGATGTTTTCTCTTGCTCATACGCATCATAGATAGCGGCGAATCGAGCGGCATCGAACCCTGCGGGCGGCTGACGATTGGCCTCTACGCTGATACGCGCGTAATCATCGATGGGTACCAGAGAAATTTTGGCCCAATTGATTTCAGCCAGTACATCGCGCACGGTCAGTGCATCAATATCTCGTACAGCGGTAGCACGAGTGATGGCACGAGATACGGTGTCACGCTGATTTTCGATGAGATGCGGGAATGGTGCTTCACAGACATCGGCCCACACACTGTTGAGCTGGCGCAATGCCGCAGAGTGAAAAGTAGCGGCGGTAACACCGGATGTACCGCCTTGCAGCCCCAGCTGCTCAAGTCGAGCACGCATTTCGGCAGCGGCTTTCACCGAAAACGTAACGGCCAGCACCCGCTCGGGCTTCCATGCTCCCGTCGCGCAGGCATAGGCGATGCGTCGCGTAACGGTACGGGTCTTGCCCGCGCCTGCACCGGCGATGATGCGCACCGGGCCATTCAGCGTAGTCGCCGCCCGGCGCTGCTGCTCATCGAGCCCTTCAAGAATCTGCTGCGCTTGTTCCATGACCTCCATTGTGGCACGAAACCGAAAACCAGTGCGAAAACTACGTCATGAAGAGCCGGACATGTATTAGTGTGGAAGAGTGATGAAACGTAGCAACTATATGCTGGCAGCGCTTACCTCGGCTGTCCTGCCGAATCTGGTCATCGCGGGCGTGCGCGGAAGCACGCAGCCCAGCGCAACCGATGAGGGCAAGGGCATCGATCAGGCAGTGGTGCAGGATGCCTCAGGCAAACTGTATGACGTATATGCCACTGACACCAAAGAGGGACGCGCTCGTCTGACACGGCGTGTGCAAGCGGCTCAGACGCTTGCCTTGGCCCGCGAGCCGGGTGGCCTTGGATTCGATTTGGATCATGTCATTGCATTCACTCCCGGCGACGAGCCTCAGATCGGGCAGACGACGACCACGCAGTCCGCTGATCAGCCCGAGGCTCAGAGCGCCCGTAAGCCCGGCCCGACAGGGGAAACTGCAGTGATGATTGCAGTTCACCGCGAGGGACAGGCGCGCTCGCTTGACCTGCTTACTCTTGATGACTGCGCTTCGGTCGGCACTGCATTGGGTGCTATTCATCGCCTGCCAACGGCATTTCTCTCGGCCGCCAAATATCCGGTGTTCACCACTGGCCAGATTCGTTCGCAACTGACCGCCTGGATTAAGCGTCTGCGCTCGGCAGGACATGTGCCGCAGGAAATCACCAATAGTTGGGCGCGAATCATAGAGACCGAGGGACTGTGGTCGTTCTCCACGTGCATGGTGCATGGCGGCTTCTCAGACGGCGACTTCCTGTTCTCGGGTTCGGCTATTACTGCCGTGACCAATTGGCAGGATATGCAGGTCAATGATCCTGCGCGCGATCTTGCCTGGATTTTCGGCAAACTTGACGAATCCCACCGCAATGCGGTGCTTTCCGCATACGGCCGCATGATGGGCTCTCGCCTTGATGACCTGATCATGCTGCGTGCCAACCTATGGTTGCAGATGGAGCAGGTCGGCGACTTTATCCAAGCATTGAATCGTGCGGATAATAATCGCATCATGCAGTTTAAGGCTCAGGTTGAGCGTCTCGCTCATCAGCTGGGCGTTATCAGCCGTGATACTACGCCGTCTACGGCCGCTCCGGCCGCTGGCGCAACCGCCAAGTCCGCTTCCCCATCCACCATTACCGTCGGCACTTTGCTGCGGGAGGATGACCGCCGCTACGCCGAGGATGACGATACTACCAACGAAACCACGGAACCGTCCGACGAAACCCCCGATCCGGATCGTACCGGCTCGGCCGAGGTCGTTGCCGTGGGAGAAGCAGACGTGACCCCGGCTGTGCCTGCCGCCGCTGAGGATAACGATCAAACCGCCGGCAGTCCGGTGACCGGCACTGGCTCAACCAAGCCGCAGCCCGCCAATGCCGAGCAAGGTGACGACGCGGTAACCATCACGCTCAAAGAGCTCATTGAGATGAACGATCAGCAGGCGGCGTCGGCACCTTCCGCCAACGTGGAGGATGCCGGCAAGGGCGAGGCTGATGACGATACCAATGATCGCCTGTCGCAGTCTGGTGCTGAGACCACGGTTATTCCCTTGCTTGAGCGCGAGGAAAGGGCGTTGCGTGACGCTCGCGCAGGACTGGCTGGGTACGATGACGAGGGCAATCCCTTGCATGACGGTCAGGACGACACACCTTCACGTGGAGTTCCGGAAACCACGCCGAGCGCGTAACCGGTCATCTCATGCCGACGTTACGCGGCACAATAGAACCAACGGATATGGCTGGAAACAGCCAACAATCAACCGCCCGGCGACGGGCACCAACGAGGAGCATTCATGGACATCGAACTGGGCATCCAAAACGTGGCACGACCGGTGAACTTCAGTACCGAGGAATCGGCCGAGAGCGTCGGCAAGGCTATCGCACAGGCCGTAGCCAACGACGAAACCATCAATCTGACCGATGATAAGGGTCGTCACATCATCGTGCCCGCCAAGGCACTGGGCTATGCCATCATCGGTTCCGAGACCAAGCACGCCGTCGGTTTCGGCGCTCTGTGACGATACGGATTGTTCAAGGGCTTACAGCAAGCCTCCGCGAGAGCGGAGGCTTTGTGCTATCGGTATAACGGCAGCGCGCCGCGTCGGACGATTTCGGCCACGGTGGCCTCATCGGTCAGGTTCTCTCCCAACAGATTCGGTTTGCCCTTACCATGCCAGTCCGATCCGCCTGTGACCAGCAAATGGTAACGTGCGCAAATGCCCAGCAATCGTTCGCGTTGTTCGGGAAGGTTGCCACGATGCCACACTTCCAGGCCATCCAGCCCTTCCGCAATCAACTCTTCAATCTGCTCATCAGAAAGCAGTCTCCGGTTTCGGCTCAAATCACCGGCATGAGCAATCAGAATCACACCGTCAGCCCCCTTCACGGCAGCAACCACCTCGCGCGCGGTCGGCGACGGCGTGGGAATGTAATATTTGGAGGACGCGCTGACCGCATCGGCAAACGCCTCAGAACGATTTTGATACACCCCGGCGGCAACCAGCGCATCGGCGATATGCGGGCGTCCTATAGTGGTGTTCCCGCCTTCCTTGACCTGGGCGAGCACGGACTCCCATGAAATCGGAAGGTCCTTGGACATAAGTTCCACCATACGTTGCGTACGCCGCAATCGTGCCTGGCGAGTACGCGCGAACAGATCCACGATGCATTGATCCGTGGGATCATATTGGAATCCGAGCATATGCACGGAAACACCGTCATCGGTGGCCGTGATTTCAGCGCCGCGCAGTAGCGGCAGCCCTACCTTGCGTGCCGCGGCCTCGGCCTGAGGCCAACCGGCAGTAGTGTCATGATCGGAAATGGATACACCTTTAAGCCCCACAGCCTTGGATTGCTCGGCCAACACAGCCGGCGTCTCCGTGCCGTCGGAGAAGGCGGTGTGGCAATGGATGTCCCACCCGGTTGTGGGCGGTTCCATAGGCATCACGTATCCAGTCATACTGTCCATCGTAACCTCATTTCGCCCCTCCCATGTCTGCAACTCGATTCGCTACCAGGCAAAACCGAACATTCTCTTCCTATCTGACAACCACAGCGGTTAATCTTGAGCGCAGTACCCACACCGGAGGATTCCATGACGCACACGAACAGCACAAACGGCGCACGTAACGATACCAGTACTGCCTCAATTCCCCGGCTCACTGGCTGGAGGCACAGCGCCACATGGACTTATCTCATCATGCTGATTGCTTCGGCAGTGGCATTGGGAGCCTCGTTCATACTTTCGGCCGAGACGCTACAGCTGGCACGCCATCCTGAGTCCTCATTGGGATGTGATGTAAATGCCGTGGTCTCCTGTTCCACGGTGGCTCAATCATGGCAGGCGGAACTCGTGAAATTCGGCGGGCTCTCCTATCCGAATGCGTTCTTCGGCATCGCCGCCGAATCAGTGTTCATTACCATTGCCGTGATTGGTATGGCGCGCGTGCGCGTGCCGCGATGGTTTGCCACTTGCACATGGTTTGGCGGCTTGGCAGCATTGGCCTACTCATACTGGTTGAGCACGCAGTCGCTGTTCGTGATTCACGCGCTATGCCCGTGGTGCCTGACGCTGATGTTCTCCACCACCATCCAGTTCATGGCGTTGAGCCACGCAACCGTGGCCGTGCAGGGATTGCCGTCTCGCAAGGTCACTGACGAAGAGAACGGCATCGCTTCCGATATGCCGCAGATACCGGCCGGGTTGAACAAGTATTACCGCCTCAACATCGACCTTATGGTTGACGTGCTGTGGATTGTGGCGATTGTGGTGCTGATTATCGTCACCGAGGGCGCAGCACTGTTCGCCGCATAAGCAGCTAATAACGACGTATCTCTCCCTCCATCAGCCTCACGGCTGGCGCTTCTCTCACCAGAGGGAGGTCAGGAACGGAGCAAATCGATATCGGCAACCAGCGTGGCCGAGCCGGTGAGTTTGACGTCCTCGTCGGTCACGTCCACTCGCAGAGTGCCGCCGCGCACGGTGATGTCCCAGTGTGAGATGCCGGTCTTGGCGCGTAGCACAATGCCTGTGGCGCACAAGCCCGTACCGCAGGAGAGGGTCTCTCCGCAGCCTCGTTCGTTGACACGCATCGTCGCCTCACCCACTGCGGTGTTGTGGTCGATATCATCAATACGCACGAATTCCACGTTCTGATCGGATTCGATAGTTGGGTTAACCACCGGCTTGGTGACCAAATCCAGATCCTCGACCACTGGCAGCGTGGAGAAGGCATCTTCAATCACCGCCACCACATGCGGGTTGCCCATGTCGACGAACGTGCCACGTGCCGAGCCATCGTTGCCGGGAATAGTGACTTCATAGGCGTCGGTCTCGCCGATTTTCCACTCCCCCATTTCCACCTGGAACACATTGGCACCATACGGCTTCACGTTGCCACGAGGGGTCAGAATCTTGACGCCGGCTCGGGTTCCAAGGCGGAACGGCTCGGTGGAGTCAGCCACGCCCTCACGCTGGGCGAATAAAGTGATGGCGCGTGTGCCGTTGCCGCACATCTCAGCCAACGACCCGTCTGCATTGCGATAGTCCATGAACCATTCAGCGTCACCTGCTTGCACAGCCATGATTTGCTCATCGCTCAGATCAGACACGAACTCAGGCTTGGTCAGGCGAATCAGTCCATCGCTGCCGATGCCGAAATGACGGTCGCACAGGAACCGTATCTCATCGGCAGTGGGCTCGAAATCGCCGGTTTTGTCGAGGTACACCACGAAATCATTGCCGGTTGCGTGTGTCTTAGTTACTCGTTGCGGAAGACTCATGGCTTTCAGAGTACTCTAGGGAACGAAACAATACTGTTCACAGACTGTTTCCGTGAACAGTGTGGGACTGGCCGCACGGCCGGCCTCGGGCATTTCGTACCGGCACGCAGTCTTGTAGGAGGATTCTGGCATGAGCTCATCAGCGCCCATTGGCGTCTTTGATTCAGGGCTTGGAGGCATTTCCGTTGCCCGAGAAATCGCCAAGGACATGCCGGCTGAGCACGTGCTGTATTTCGGCGATTCCGCCAACGCCCCGTACGGCGTCAAGACCCCGGAGCAAGTGAAGGCCTTAAGTTTTGACATCGTGGAACGATTCGTTGAACACGGTGTCAAGGCCGTGGTCATTGCCTGCAATACCGCTACCTCCGCCGCGGTGAACGATTTGCGCGAGCATTATGACATTCCGATCATCGGCATGGAGCCGGCATTGAAAGTGGCTTGCGACCGCGGGGACGCCCCTCTCGGCCAGCAGCATATTCCACAGCGGGTGATTGTGGCAGCTACTCCCCTGACCTTGCGTGAGCGGAAATTCGCCGAGCTTATGAAGCGTTTCGACTCCGATAACACGATTTTCAAGGAACCCTGCCCGGACCTGGTGGAGATTGTGGAGTCCGGTCAGCTTGGCAATCATGATCTGGTGATGCGCACGCTGCACCACTACTTTGACCGATATGACCTGGACCGCATTGATTCTGTGGTGTTGGGGTGCACGCATTTCGTGTTCTACCGCGACTATTTCCGTGAACTGCTGCCCAAGCATGCCGCAATCATCGATGGCAACGAGGGTACGGTTCGTCACCTTGGCGTGGTATTGGAATCATTGGGCAAGCTGGCACCGGAGGATGCACTTGGCCGCGTGGAGATTTCCAATTCCGACCCATCCGAGCGCATTGCCAAGCTGTCGCATGACCTGCTGAGTGCCTGACCTTGGCCACCCTCTTTGAGGGGAGCCAAGGCAAATAAACAGACATTTCGTGGGTCCATCGCCCACATCTTTGTCCAAACAGCGCGCGTAAGCTCATGACTACTTGAGCAAAATAGGGGGTTTGGTATGGCAAAGACCGCAATGATTGATGTAGGCGGCGGTTTTCGTGCTATTTTCGGCTGCGGCGTGATGGATCGCATGCTCGAAGATGGCATTGATGTGGACATGTGTTACGGCGTGTCCGCGGGGGCAGCCAATATGACCTCGTTCATCGCCCGCCAGCATGGGCGCAACCACACTTTCTATACCAAGTACGCGTTCCGTAAGGAATACGCGAGCGCGGAAAGTTATTTCAAAAATCACAACTTTGCCAACCTGGACTATATCTACGGCACGCTGAGCAACCACGATGGCGAGAACCCGGTGGATTACGCGGCTTTCGAGGCCAATCCCACCGGCTTTACCGTGGTAGCGTGCAACGCCGAAGACGGTTCGACCAAGTATTTCGACAAGTCGCGTGCGCGATTCGATGACTTCGATGTCATCAAGGCCTCGTCGGCTGTGCCAGTGGCATGCGAACCGTATGTAGTGGACGGTGTGCCGTATTTCGACGGCGGCATCGCCGATCCAGTCCCGGTGCAGAAGGCATTGGATGATGGCTACGACAAGGTGATTCTGATTCTCTCCCGTCTGCGCAACGAAGTGCGCAAACAGCAGAAGGATCTGGCTCCAGCCCGTATCCTCGAACGCTCTTACCCCGCCGCGGCTGAGAAGCTGCGCATGCGGTACAAGACCTATAACGACGAAATCGAGATGGCCAAACAGTATGAGGCAGAAGGCCGCGTGCTGATTCTCGCCCCGGAAGACCTCTATGGTCTCAACACCCTAAAAAAGAACTTCGAGGGTCTGGAAATGATGTACCGCAAAGGCTATGCGGCGGCCGAGGCCATCCCCGAGTTCCTCAGCAAGTAAGTTTTGCGGATTTTTCTCACTGAGCAACCGTCAGCGAGAAAGTTTGCAAGGCAAGGTGGCAATTACTCATTAATCAGCATTGAGAGCATATACATTGGCAGATAGGTGATTCCTTTCTCTTGGAATACGTTGGTTTCCGCGAGTACTATCGCCCTGTCAATGGCGTAGCCGTCAGTGTTCAGCGCATTGTCAAGGGCTGCATGAGAACGGTAGTATTTGCCCGACTTAATCTCCAGGGCCAACACATCACCGTCATCGGTCTCTATCAGGAAATCCAGCTCACCAATCCCTTTTTCCGTGAAGTAATAGAGATTGGTAAATCCATGCGCGGTGAGTTCCTGCGCCACGACATTCTCGTAGACTCCGCCCATGTTCATTGCAGCCTGACCATCCAGTATGCCCAGTGCTGACTTCTTGCCATACGAGCTGGTCAGCAATCCTACATCGGAATAGAACAGTTTCAGCAATCGACGTTCTTTACTGGCTCTCAGCGGAGCCACGGGGGCAGCAACACTAAATGCCGGCAGCGCAACATTAGCACGAGTAAGCCAAAGGAATTCATCTTCTGAGTTCTAAATAGAAGTGCAACACCTTGTCTAAGGTTGGAAGTGTTCAGTTTCTAACTTAAGAAGGTGTTGCACTTCTATTTAGAACTCAGGGTCTTTATGCACTCATCGCAATCTATAGGTGAGTAATTCGCGCACTCGTTACAATCTGCATACAGTCAATTTTCGCACTCGTTGAAATCTAAACCGGTCGCGACGATATCAATTCATATGGAATCAGAGCTGAAACGCAGTGAAGCCCCTCGCTTGGAGGGGCTTCACTAACGATGGATGCGGTTGCAAATGGGCCGATTACTTCGTTTCGTTGGCGGTGAGCATGGCCTTGGTGACCTGTTCGTAGAGATCCTGATAGCCGCCAGGCGTGGAGGCGGGCAGCACCACGGTCTTGGCGTTGCCGGACTCGGACAGCGAACGCATCACATCGAGGTACTGGTTGAACAGCACCACGTTGTTCACGTCGTTGATGTTCATACCCACGGCCTGCAGACTCTTGATCTGGTCGACGATACCGTTGGCGATTTCGCGGCGGTAGTTGGCCTGGCCCTCACCCTGCAGCCGGGTCTTTTCCGCCTCGGCGGCGGCCTGGGTCTCGATCTGGATGCGCTGGGCCTCGGCGCGCTGGCGGGTGGCTTCCTTCTCGCGCTGGGCGGCGTTGATGGAATCCATGGCGTTCTTGACCTGCGGGCTCGGATCGATGGCGGTAATCAGGGTCTTGACCACAGTGAAGCCGAACCGGCTCATCTCGTTGCCCACGGTCTTCTGCACATCGAAAGCCACGTCATCCTTGCGGGCAAAGGCATCGTCCAAAGACAGTGCAGGGATAGCGGAACGCAGCGCGTCCTCCATGTAGGAGCGCAGCTGACCGGCCGGGTCACGCAGCTCGTAGTAAGCGGTGGCCACATCGTTCGGGTTCACGCGGAACTGAGTGGAGGCCACCACGGTGACGAACACGTTGTCAAGAGTCTTGGTTTCCAGCTGCACGTTAAGCTGGTTGACACGCATGTTGGTTTTCATAGCGATACGGTCCACAAACGGAATGCGGATATGAATACCTGCGAACTGCACCTTAAGGAACTTGCCGAATCGCTCAATGATGTAGGCCTGCTGCTGCGGCACGACGAAGAGTGCGGCACTCAGCAGAACAATGAGTAGCACGATGATAATGAGCAATGCAATCAGCCGGCCAGCAAAGAATACGGCCATGATGTTTCCCTTCATCCACGTCGAGACCGCCCTCGGCCTCGACTCGTGATTTCCATCGTATCAGCGTTCAAACAAAGCGGTAGACATCGTACGCATATGTGTACAACTGTTCACTATGTGTGCATGCTGGCTTCTGATAAAAGATGTGCGGCATCCAATCAGTATGCTGCGGTGATGGCCTGATCAAGGTCTGCGATCAGGTCGTTGACATCTTCCAAACCTATGGATAGGCGAATCAGGTTGTCACTGACGCCGGCGGCTATACGCGCTTCGGCCGGCACTTCGCGATGCGTGATGTGCGCGGGGTCGACGATAAGAGAGCGGGCATCACCGATGTTGGGCACGTAGCTGAACAGTTTGGCACCGTCGATGATACGGCGGACATTGTCGGCACTGCCATCCACTTGGAAGCTCAGGATTTGCCCCACACCGCGCGGGAAATACTTGCCTACAAGTTCGTATTGCGGTGTGTAACCGAGACCGGAATAGTTGACCTTGGTCACATGCGGGGCACTGGTCAGATGTTCGGCTATGCGCTGAGCCGAAGCCACCTGCTGACTGACGCGCTGGGGCAACGTCTCCAGCCCAACGAGCGAAAGGTAGGCATTGAATGGACTTTGCACAGCACCGAACGTACGCAGGTACTTGATGCGAATGCGTTTGATGAATGCGGCCATACCGGAGCCCACTGCAACGGCACCGATACCGCCTTCCAGCGCAGCGAGTCGCCTTTCCAAGGCATCGACGGTGGGATTGGCCACACGGGAGTATTCGAAGCCGTCGATGTCGCCACCCGCGAGCGCATCGCCGCGAGCCGCATCGCCGAGGTCGAATGCGGCGGAAGCGTAGATTGGCGGCACGGAGGCACGGCCGTTAGCCAGCGGATCGTATCCGGCGTGGATGGCTTGTGTTTGGAAACTTTCGCTCATCAATTCTCTCCCCTACCGCCATAAATTCTATTTCCGAACTTAGCAAGCCTTGACGCGTGACACCGGCACGAAGATATTGCAATTGCTGATGTGTTCTTATAAGCATTGGCTATATACGCAAAAACAGCAATCCCATTTTCGCAAGTCCATTTTTAGAGTCTTCGCCAGTTTGTGTGGTGGGAAAGCCCCGGCAACGGACGCCGGGGCTTTCCCACCACACACACAAACTGGCGAAGACTCATTTATTTCCTGCGTTTGATAACCGGTTATTATGTCGATAACGCATTAGTGATGTTCAAAAAAGAGACGGTGTCACAGCAGACACAGAACTCAGAATGAAGACAACTGCGCAAGATGGAACGAACCGTTGTCCACCTAATCGATGAAAGGGCCCAACGTCTTAGAACGTCAGGCCCTTTCTGCACATAATTCGAGGTCAAAGGTAAACCTCGACGGTCAGATCCAACGAAATGAAAGTCAGTAATGCTGTCAAGAGAATCGCTCCGAAGCTAGCACGATCTTTCCGCTAGCATACCAATGTACCAGCTTCCACCAGATCCGACCCGCATTGCACAAACAGCCGGAGCCCGCGTGAGTCCCGAACACTCATCCAACATTCATAAGCAGGCGAACGTGCATCCCATGTAATTCTTGGACCGAGCCCTAGTCGGTCAGCTCCCCCAACTCCTGCAGCTTGTTCTTGATATCCACTGCGGAGGGCTCCACCTGGAACGAGCCGTCACCGTACAACACAACCGGAATGTGCTGCTGGCCGCTGATGGCCACGGCACGGTCGGCAGCGCCTTCCTCTTCCTCAATGTTGTGCCAAGTGTATGCCGCCCCCAGCTTGTCGAGCGTGTTCTTGGCTTGACGGCAGTCGCCGCACCATGTAGCACCGTAGATATCAATGGCCATGTCGGGTCCTTTCCTCTGTTTCGCCGCGTACAGCTCTCACGCGGCCTGTTTTGCTAGATCGTGTCCATCATAACGGGAGACGTGATGGATACGCGTCTGGCATAATGCATACGCAGTCTTGCCCTGATGACGGTTTGCCACATAACACGGAAAAACGTGATTCCCTTCTTACATGGCACGAAATCCGCGAGTTGCAGGGAGATACCACCACGAGTCGATTTTTCTCTCTGCATCTGCGCCATAAAAGCCAAGTCCCACCGAGGAACGGAACCAAAAACCACATTCAGCTCGCATAATCCCGACAGCATCCCCGGCCCAACAAGAACAAAGGCATAAAAAAGCGGCGCCGGTGTGGCACAACCGACGCCGCTCCCCAGGAGTAGAAACAGGCAGGAAAAGTATCAGATCAGGCGAACACCCCCGAAGTCAGTTGTTGGAACACGTCAGTATCGGCATGTCGATCGATGTAACGGGCGTAGGCGGTATCGAAAGCCTGACCAAGATCCTCGATCAAATCGTTGGCGTCTTCGATGCCAACGGCAAGGCGCACCAGCTCATCGGTGATGCCGATCTTCAGGCGCTCCTCACGGGGCAGCTCGAAATGCGTCATGCGACAGGGCAGCTCAGCAAGCGACTCCACAGCCCCCAACGATACCGCAAGCCGGAACAAATGCAGGTTGTTGAGCACATCCGCAGGGTCAACGCCGGGCACCACCTCGAAACTCAGCACGCCGCCGGCACCCTTGAGTCCCTTGGCGGCCAGATGCTGATCGCCGGCACCGGGCAGTCCCGGGTAATGCACCGACTTGACCAGCGGGTGCACCAGCAGGTAGCAGGCAATGGCATTGGCGTTCTCCTGCTGACGGTCCATGCGCAGGGCCAGAGTCTGAATGCCGCGGCGTACCGCGTCGCACTCAGCGGGAGCCAACACACCACCCAAACGGTTCTGCGCAAAGTACACGCGGTTCGCCAGATCCTCACCGGAAACGACCACCAGACCGGCGTTCACATCAGAATGACCGGCCAGATACTTGGTGGCGGAGTGAATCACCACATCCGCACCCAGCGCAAGCGGCTTTTGCAGGTACGGGGTCACGAACGTGTTGTCCACAATCGAAAGCGCCCCGAAACGGTGGGCCACCGTGGAGATGGCGCGTACGTCGTTCACCTTGAGCAGTGGATTGGTCAGGGTTTCAAAGTAGACAGCTTGGGCAGGCGCGATGCCGTTCGCGCGGTCGCCTTTGACGGCGGCCTCCAATGCTGCAATGTCCTGAGTGTCGACGGCCTCGACGATGATTCCCCAGCGAGTGAAGAACTCATTGAGCTGGGAATACGATCCGCCATAAATATTGTCACCGACCACGATGCGGTCACCGGGCTTGAAAATGCTCAGTACCGCATGAATCGCCGCCAGCCCCGAGGCGAACGCAAAACCACGCGTTCCCTGCTCGAGCTGAGCGATCTGCTGTTCCAGGAAGTCGCGTGTGGGATTGCCGCTGCGCGCATAGTCATAACGGGGCATCGCGTCGACCCTCTCGAAAGCATATGTCGTCGAGTTGTAGATCGGCGGGTTCACGGCTCCGGTGTTGTTGTCTCCAACCGGCAGTCCGTGGACGAGCTGAGTGTTGAACCTGGTCATTGCGCACCCCCTTTATTGTCGCGTTATCTGTGCGAGGCCACTCCCCGCGCGGCTTGGTTATGACCATAACGCAAATGGGCAGCGAATTGAACGGCGTGGCTATATGGGTTGCTTATGGATGGTTCAAACGCCCGTTCCGACACTCGCGATGGCTACACTGGGAGGCATGGAAATCACCAAGGCTTTGACCCGATTGAAGGGCCTGGAAAACGAACCGGTATTCATGCTACTGCATGGCTGGGGCTCCAATGAATACGACCTGCCCGACTTGCTGAACTACTGTGGGGCCGGTTCCGCCGACTATGCCAGTCTGCAGGCTCCCATCGCCTATGGCATGGGATACACATGGTTTGGCTCATGGGCGCATGAGGGCGTGCCGGAAGGCAAATCATTGGACGAACAGGCACTTGCCGCGGCGCAGGCTATCGATGCATGGGTCGGGGCAAACATTCCCGCAACCCGGCCGATAGTCATGATGGGCTTTTCGCAGGGCGGATTGCTGGCCACCCATATGCTGCGATTCAACCCAAACCGGTACGCTGCAGCCGTATCCTGTTCAGGCTGGCTGGCACCGGGCACCGTTGACGGAGATGCACAGCTCGCTTCGCTGCAGCCGCCGGTGTTCTATGGGCATGGCGCGATTGACGATATCTTCCCCAAAGCCGATGTTGCGGCGATGGGCACATTCTGGCGTGAGCACGGCACGCTGACCGAAGAAGTGTATCCGGGCATGGCCCATTCAATCAATATGCCTGAGATGCGTGATATCCAACGTTTTCTGGAGAAGAACGGGTTTATTAGGCCGCAGATTTGGTAGTGGCATAATCCAAGTGGGCGAATTCCGGGACTTTATACCATTTGACGGGATAGCCGGCACCGTGGGCGCAGAACACCGAATCCGGGGTGTTGTCCAGATCCGATTCGGGGTCATAACCGGCTATCTTGATGACCTGTTCCGCGTCATGGCACGGCTTATACCCGCCGAAAGTGGCGGAGAACCGGCCATGACCATGGGCGTACTGATTCACTTCCATCGCATAGTCACGCATTTCAGAAACCGGCGCTTCACCTTCAATCACTGCGTAGCCACCGTCGGTGGACGGCGAATCGAACGTGCCAGACATGCGTTGAACATCACTCATCGCCCGGCCGATCATATCGGCGGGCACTTCAAGACGGAATCGATACCACGGCTCAAGTAGTCGACAGTTGCCCTGGCCCGTGGTATCGGGGCGTTCCTCAACCGGAGAGCCGGGACGTCCGCTGACTCCGGCTCTGGCTTCCATCAGACCCTGACGAATCGCACGATAGGTGGCCTGACGGAAGTCACCGCCTTCGGTATGTTTCAGATGCGCCTTGCCTGCCACCAGTGTCATCTTGATATCGGTCAGCGGTGCACCAACTAGCACGCCGAGATGCTCACGCTCGGTCAGATGCGTAAGAATCAGACGCTGCCAGTTACGATCCAAATCGTTTTCGGACAAAGCAGATGCCACGCTGATGCCGCTTCCGGGCTTCCCCGGTTCGAGCAGAATATGCGCTTCGGCATAATGCCTGAGCGGCTCAAAATGGCCGATGCCCTCGATTGGCTCGGTGATGGTTTCACGATACAGAATCGAGCCCGGACCGAACGACACATCAAGACCGAAACGATCATGCAGGGTCTGCTGAACGATTTCCAACTGCACTGCGCCCATCAGCTGCACATGGACCTCGGCTAGCCGTTCCACCCACACCACATGCAGCAACGGATTCTCGTCCTCCAGCTCACGCAATGCGGTGATGACCTTATGCAAAGTCAGATCATCGAATCGGGGGCGTGCCACGAATCCGCTGTCTTCCTGAGCATCATCTGAATTGTCGGGATCCACTCCATGCTGTCCGGTATTTCGCTGAGCAACATCTCGGCCGACGTTTTCGGCATCGCCCGATCCCGCATCTGCAGGAAGCACTGTGTATGTCAATACCGGCTGCAGCAACGGTGATTCGGCATCCGGCTCATAGCCCAATCCCTCACCTGGGAAAGTCTGCGTCAACCCTGTCACCGCACATACCGCACCGGCTGGCACTTCGGTGACCGTATCGAATTTGGCACCGTTGTATACACGCACCTGGTCGACTTTCTCGGACCATGCCGGCTCGGCGGTCTTCCGCGTTGACGACGATACGATTTCCTTGGCCTTCAACATGCCACCGGTAACCCTCAGCCATGTCATGCGATTGTGCTGCCCGTCATGGGCCACCTTGAACACGCGCGCGGCGAACCGTTCCGGCCACTGCGTTTCGGCGGTGAAAGATTCCACTCCATCCAAGAACTCCTCGACGCCTTCCAACTTCAACGCCGAGCCGAAGTACACGGGAAACAGTTCGCGTGCGGCGATCATTGCGCGCAACCGGACTACGGACAGCCCGCCATGCTCCAGATAGTCGTTCATCGCGGTCTCATCCAGTGTGGCGATATCCTCGGCAGACTCCCCTAACGGCACCTCATCGTCATCGGACAATCCATCGACTGCAGGCAACGGATACGCCGCATCACTCAGTCGTTTGCGCAGCTGGGCCAGCACGGCTTCACCGTTGAATCCGTCTGCATCGCACTTGTTGACAAAGATGAACGTCGGCACACCATATCTTGCCAGCAAACGCCATAGGGTTTCCGTGTGCCCTTGCACCCCATCGGTACCGGAGACCACCAGAATTGCGTAGTCAAGCACACGCAGCACGCGTTCGGTTTCGGCCGCAAAATCCACATGCCCCGGCGTGTCCAGCAAGGTCAATCGCAGATCACCATGTTCCACCAGTGCCTGATGCGCGAAAATCGTGATGCCTCGCGCCTTTTCCAGCGAATTCGTATCCAGAAAGGCATCGCCATGGTCAACGCGGCCCAACTTGCGAATCTCACCAGTGCGATACAGCAACGCCTCGGATAGTGTGGTCTTGCCTGCATCCACATGTGCCACGATGCCCGCCACTATCCGTTTCATATGTCACCTTTCCCGACAGCCCGATTATTCGTTACCAAATATATCCGTTATTTCCCCCGATATCGGCAATCCGACGAAGGATTACCCCTAGTGCAACCAGACCGAACAATGTTAGGATTCTGCTTGGCATCTGGCTTGTTGGGGGCTTATCGTGATGCTATTCAATGGTTGAGGAACTCGTAATGAGCGACGAACATACCACTGACGATGACGCCAGCAAACGGTCAGGTACCATTCGATCAGCTGGTAAAGCCCACAGCACGACAACCTACGCCAGGTAATGCACCGCAACCCGCAGTGCCATTCCAGCCAGTGCGGCCAGGACAGCCCTATGCTCCACAGGGCCAGCCGAATCAGCCGTTTCAACCCGCTTACACGGGTCAACCGGGCCAGCCAGGCGCACCGTTACGCCTTGGTTACCCCGCACAGCCCGGCTACCCCAACAACATCGAGTACGGCACCGATGCCTATAACCAGTACCACAATCTCTTGGATCAGTACTATGACATCGAATATCCGTACGATGCCTCAACGGAGCTGAACGACGCACTCACGAGTTTGGACGAAACGGCCAGCCCGTCTAAAAAGCTGAATGACCTCGACAAGTTGATACAAGACAAACTTGACGATATACAGCAGTAACCGAATCGGCTGTATCAGCTGATTTCCCGCCCCTGTACCCGGTTCGCAGATACGGGGCTTTTTCGTCAGGTTGGGCTGCCGCTACAATAAATCACCGAACATCGACCGATAGGAGGAGCATCCAGTGACCGTTCCCGGCATTACCGTTTTTGGCCAGCAGTCCCATTCCGACTGGACCGCCGGCACCCCGATTGCCGAAGACGCCACCGGATTCCCCACCGATTATGTGGCGCTTGATTTGGAGACCACCGGGTTTTATCCGAACCGTTGCGCCATCACCGAAATAGGTGCCGTACGCGTGCGCGGCGGCCGTGTCGTTGACCAGTTCCAGCAACTCATCAACCCGCTATGCCCGATTCCTCGTCAAATCACCGCGTTGACCGGCATTACCGACGCGATGGTCGCCGACCATGATCCCATTGACGGGGTGCTCCCCCAATTCATTTCCTGGCTCGCCGATTCCAACGCCGCGGCTGAGACCGAGCCCATCGTCGGTCATAATGTCAGCTTCGATCTGCGATTCCTGGACTATAACACCCGCCATATTGCGGGATGCGGATTCGCCTGCGCCGACTATGACACCATGCAAATCAGCCGTGCCCTGTTCCCCAAGCAGAGCCATCACCGGCTCGCCGACCTGATTGTACGATTCGGCATTGCCGATAACGAGGAACACCGCGCATTAAGCGATGCCATCCAAACCCAGCAGTGCTTCGAATGGATGCGGCATTATGTCAGCGAGCACCATGAATCCAGCACGATCCGATGGAAGCAGGCACCAGCCAAGAACAGCACCGAAATTCTGCACCAGCAGTTGGTGGTACAGCGGTAAGGCTCGTTCTCGGCTCCCCAAAAAAGAGAAAAACTACAAGCCGTATTCCTGGGCGATGACGTTCCACAGGTCGGCTGCGGCCTGATCGACGGTCTCGTTGATAATAGTCACATCGAATTCGCTTTCGGCGGCCAGCTCCACCTTGGCGGTTTCCAAACGGCGAGCCTGCTGTTCGGCGGTTTCAGTGCCGCGGCCAATCAGACGACGCTTCAGCTCCTCGAAGCTCGGCGGTGCAATGAACACGTACACCACCTCAAGATCAAGCTCAGAGGCGCGCTGCTTGACGCGGCGGGCACCCTGCAAATCGATCTCCAGAATCGTGGGTGTACCAGCAGCCAGATGCTCTTCGACGGGCTTTAACAACGTGCCGTAATGGGCCATTCCATGCACCACTGCGGTTTCCAAGAACTCCCCCGCCTGTTCCTTGGCCAGGAACTCGTCTTCTGACAGGAACCAGTAGTTCACGCCATTGACCTCACCAGGGCGCGGATCGCGCGTGGTGGCGGAAACGGACACCCACACTTCCGGGTGATCGGCGCGCAGCTTGGCCTCCACAGTGCCTTTGCCTACGGCGGTCGGCCCGGTCAGGACGATCAGACGGCCAGCGTGAGTGTTCTCGGTCATGAATTCCTCCAATGTGCAGTAGCAGATTCCTGTGGGTTACTGGTTTTCGTCGCCCTCAGCGGTGGCTTCCATTAGCGCCTGGCGCACGTCGAGCGCAATCGACTCGGTGGCCTGGCTCAGCGAAGCGATATCCGGCCCGTGCGAGGCGATGAAACGGGATACGGTGACCAGCACGTTGCTGCGCGTGCCGCGGAACACGGTTTTCAGGTCCTTGGCTTCGGCACCCTGCCAGCCGTAGCCGGGAGAGAGAATAGGGCCGGTGAATTCGGAGGGGTTCACACCGGAGTCTTTCATCCACTGGCCAATGGTCGCACCGATGATAAGCCCGACCGAGCCCATACCGTCGATGCCTGCATTGTGCTGCTGCGCGTTGGACGCGATACCGAATGCCACGGTACGTCCCCGGTAATCGCCGGACTGACGGATGGCGGTTTGCAGACTCATGCCCTCCGGGTTGGACGTCAACGAGGCGATGAACACACCGCGTCCGTTTTCCAACGCTTCGGTAATCAATCCATTCAGTGAACGCGCGCCATAATACGGCAGCAGGGTGATGGCGTCCGCCAATAGCGGCGCACCAGGCTTGAAGTAGGCATCCGCAATGGCGGAGATGGTAGTGGAGAGCCCTCCACGCAGGCAATCCACGATAGTGATGACACCCATCTGACGGGCAGCGTAGAGCACACGCTCGAGCGCTTCAAAGCCCTTGGCTCCATAGCGCTCGAACATCGGCGTCTGGAATTTGACGGCTGCGGCCCGACCGTTGGCGGCCTGCAGCATGCGCATGGAGAACAGCTCGGCACCTTCGGCGTCGACATTGTACCCCCAGTCGGTGAGGAGTTTGCGGTGCGGGTCTATGCCGACGCACAATGGCCCGTATTTGGCCATCGAATTGCTCAAACGCAGGCCGAAATCGGAACGCTGGGCCTGCAACTCCTCATCGCTGGGCGCAACCATCAGAACTCCTGTTTCTCCAATTCGAACAGCTGCTTCGAATGCTCCTGGATGCTCATGATCTGATAATCATTATGCTTCACGGCCTCGATGGCGAGCAGTGCGGCTTGGAACTCGGTAATGGTGGTGAACTGCGGCAAATCGGCGGCGATGGCGGCGGCGCGGATGGAGTAGCCATCGGAGCGGGAGCCGCGGGAGTTCGGCGTGTTGAGAATCATGTCGATCTTGCCCTCTTCGATGAGCTGAACCACATTCTTGCCCACGGATCCGGCGGCATGATGCACCTCAACCGGAGCTTCCGGATCGGTGTCCACACGGGTGCTGATCTTGTCCACGATGTTTGAGTCGATGCCGTAACGGCGCAGCACGGAAGCGGTGCCCTCAGTGGCCCAAAGCTTGAAGCCAAGCTCTTCGAGGCGTACTGCGAGCAGCGGCAGCTGTCGCTTGTCAGTGTCGTTCACGGAGATGAACACGTTGCCGTGGGTCGGCAGGCCACCGTCATAGGCGGCGAGCTGGCTCTTGGCGAAGGCGTGCGGGAAGTCACGGTCGAAGCCCATGACCTCACCGGTGGAACGCATCTCAGGTCCGAGCAGAATGTCGACGGTCTTGCCCACCGGAGTGCGGAAACGCTTGAACGGCAGCACGGATTCCTTGACCGCGACCTGCTGGCCGGGGTGGATGTCGCCACCGTCGCCCTTGGGTAGCAGCAGACCGTTAGCGCGCTGGTCGGCAATGGTCTCGCCGGCCATAATGCGAGCGGCGGCCTTGGCCAGAGCCACACCGGTGGCCTTGGATGCGAACGGCACGGTACGGGAAGCACGCGGGTTGGCTTCGATGACGTACAGCGTGTTGGCCATGAAGGCGTACTGCACGTTGATCAGACCCTGCACGTGGCAGCCGGCGGCGATGGCGTAGGTGCCTTCGCGCAGACGGCGAATCTGGTCGTCGGACAGCGTAGACGGCGGCAGGGTGCAGGCGGCGTCGCCGGAATGGACGCCGGCTTCCTCGACGTGTTCCATAATGCCGCCGATGTACAGCTCCTTGCCGTCGAACAGCGCATCGACATCGATTTCGATGGCATCCTGCAGGAACTTATCGATCAGCAACGGGGAGGGCAGACGGCCAGAGACCACCGTATCGGCCTGGGCCTCGGCAAGCGCGCGATCCACGTACTTGTTGAGCTGCTTGTCGTCATAAACGATTTCCATGCCGCGGCCACCGAGAACGTAGCTCGGGCGCACCAGCACCGGATAGCCGATGCGATGTGCGGCTTCCTTGGCCTCTTCGAGGCTCAGGGCAGTGCCGTAACGCGGGGCATTCATCTCCGCCTTCTTAAGGACCTCGCCGAACAGCTCACGGTTCTCGGCCAAGTCGATGGACTCCGGGGTGGTGCCGAGAATCGGCACACCGGCGGCCTTCAGACGCGCGGCCAGCGAGAGCGGGGTCTGGCCACCGAGCTGGACGATAACGCCCTTGACCGGGCCCATCTTCTTCTCGGCCTCGTAAATCTCGAGCACGTCTTCGAAGGTGAGCGGCTCAAAGTAGAGGCGGTCGGACATGTCGTAATCGGTGGACACGGTTTCCGGGTTGCAGTTGACCATGATGGTGTCATAGTCCTTGCCGAGCTCCTGCACGGCGTGCACGCACGTGTAGTCGAACTCGATGCCCTGACCGATGCGGTTCGGGCCGGAACCCAGGATGATGACCGCCTCGCGCTCACGCGGACGAAGTTCGGTCTCATCGGCGTAGCAGCTGTAGTAGTACGGCGTGGCCGCATCAAACTCTGCGGCACAGGTGTCGACGGTCTTGTAGACGGGCTTGAGGCCATAGTTCCAGCGCAATTCGCGGATGGTGTTCTCGCCTTCGTCGCCGAGGCTGCGAAGATGGGCGATCTGCACGTCGGACAGGCCGGCGAGCTTCGCCTTCTTGAGCAGCTTCGGGGTCAGAGTCTCGGCCTCGCGCACGGCCTGTGCAGTCTCGTTGATGAGCAGCAACTGCTTCAGGAACCACGGGTCGATCTTGGTGGCCGCATACAGCTGATCCAGCGTTGCGCCACCCCAGATGGCACGCATGAGCTGCAGGTAGCGGTGTTCGGTCGGCGTATGAATGGCCTTGAGCAACTCAGCTACCTCATCTGCGGACGGCTTGTCGCCGTCCCAGTTGAAGCCCATGTGACGCTTGTCAATGGAGCGCATGGCCTTGCCGAGGGACTCCTGGAAGTTGCCGGCCAGAGCCATGGCCTCGCCCACGGACTTCATGGAGGTGGTCAGGGTGGGGTCGGCACCCGGGAACTTCTCGAATGCGAAGCGCGGCACCTTGGTGACCACGTAGTCGATGGTCGGCTCGAAGGAGGCCGGCGTGGACTGGGTGATGTCGTTGCGAATCTCGTCCAGCGTGTAGCCGAGAGCCAGCTTGGTGGCGATCTTGGCGATCGGGAAGCCGGTGGCCTTGGACGCCAGAGCGGAGGAACGGGAAACACGCGGGTTCATCTCGATGACGATGATGCGACCGGTCTTCGGATGGATGGCGAACTGGATGTTGCAGCCGCCGGTGTCCACGCCCACGCCGCGGATGATGGCGATGCCGATGTCACGCAGCTTCTGGTATTCGCGATCGGTCAGGGTGAAGCAAGGGGCCACGGTGATGGAGTCACCGGTGTGCACGCCGACCGGGTCGATGTTTTCAATCGGGCAGACGACCACGACGTTGTCGTTGCGGTCGCGCATGAGCTCGAGCTCGAATTCCTTCCAGCCTTCGATGCCCTCTTCGATCAGGACTTCGTCGGTGGGCGAGTAATGGATGCCGGCGCCGGCGATGCGGTGCAGCTCCTCTTCGTCGTGGGCGATGCCGGAGCCCAGGCCACCCATGGTGAAGCTCGGGCGTACGACCAGCGGATAGCCGAGTTCTTCGGCGATCTTGTCGCATTCCTCAAGGCTGTGCGCGATGCGGGAGCGGGCGGATTCGGCACCGGCCTCGTCCACGACCTTCTTGAACAGCTCACGGTCCTCGCCGCGGTCGATGGCTTCCAGGGAGGCCCCGATCAGCTCGACATTGTACTTCTTGAGCACGCCTGCCTCGCCCAACGCCATGGCGGCATTCAGCGCGGTCTGGCCACCGAGGGTGGGCAGCAGCGCGTCGGGGCGTTCCTTGGCGATGATCTGCTCGAGGATCGGGGTGGCGATCGGCTCGATGTAGGTGGCGTCGGCCATCTCCGGGTCGGTCATGATGGTGGCCGGGTTGGAGTTGACGAGGATGACGCGGATGCCTTCCTCACGAAGGACGCGGCATGCCTGGGTGCCCGAGTAATCGAACTCAGCAGCCTGACCGATCACGATCGGGCCGGAGCCGATGACCATCACGGATTTGATGTCGGTGCGCTTCGGCATATCACTTACCTTCCTTGGGGTTGTTCTTCATAAGTTCGCAGAAACGGTCGAACAGGTAGGCCGCATCGTGCGGACCGGCTGCGGCCTCCGGGTGGTACTGCACGGAGAACGCGGGAATGTCCACGCACTGCAGGCCTTCGACCACGTCATCGTTCAGATCGATGTGGGAGACGAACACCTTGCCGTACTTGCCGTTTTCGAATGGTGCATCGACCTGCTTGCCAATCGGGGCGTCGACCGCGAAGCCGTGGTTGTGGGCGGTGACCTCGACCTTGCCGGTGGTCAGATCCTTGACCGGCTGGTTGATGCCACGATGGCCGAACTTCAGCTTGTAAGTGCCAAAGCCGAGCGCACGGCCCAGCAATTGGTTACCGAAGCAGATGCCGAAGAACGGGTAGCCGGCATCGAGCACCTGACGCAACAGTTCGATTTCGGGGCCGGCCTGTTCCGGATCGCCCGGGCCATTGGAGAAGAAGACACCGTCCGGGTTCAGGGCTTCGAGTTCGGCAAAGGTGATGGTGGAGGGCACCACGTGCACGCGACATCCGCGCTCGGCCATACGATGCGGGGTCATGCCTTTGATGCCAAGGTCCACGGCGGCCACGGTGTACAGCGGCTCCTTGCCTTCGTATTCGCCGCACGGCTCGATGGTGTAAGTCTCCTTGGTGGAGACTTCGTCGTACAGGCTCAGGCCCTGCATCGGCGGGGTGTTCTTGACATCCTCAAGCAGTTGCTCGATGGTCTTGAGCTTGCCGGTAGCGGCATCGACCAAAGCCTCGCCGGAGAAGATGCCGGCGCGCATCACGCCTGCGGAACGCAGGTGGCGTACCAGCTTACGGGTGTCGATATGGCTCAGGCCAACGATACCGTTCTTGACCAGGTCATCGTCCAAGCTGCCCTCAGCACGCCAGTTACTCACGTTCGGGGAGGGATCACGCACGATGTAGCCGGCCACCCAGATGCGCGAGGATTCGGGATCCTCGCCGTTCACGCCGGTATCGCCGATGTGCGGGAAGGTCTGCACGACGATCTGGCGATCGTAGCTCGGATCGGTGAGCGTCTCCTGGTATCCGGTCATGCCGGTGGCGAAGACGATCTCACCGGTCGTCTCGCCCAGGGCGCCATACGGCTCCCCCACATATACCTGTCCGTCTTCCAAAACGAGGACTGCATCGTCCTTGTCATACATCGGAATTGCGATGGTTCCGGACTCGTTCTGGCTCACCAAAACCCCCTTATGTTTTTCGGGTATTCGTACCAAGGTTAACGGCCAGCGCAGACTCACACGCCGGTGCGCGCGAAGTCTCGCCCCGCTGGCGGGGCAGCCGGCTCACAACCGGCTTGGACAATCACAGCGGAAAGTTGTTCCGCCCATAAAAAAGCCTCCCGGAGGGAGGCTTGAAAACAAATGACTAATCGACCGTCGGCTGGGTCTCAGCGGACGGGGCGGCGGGCTCGGATGCAGGAAAATCGGTTTGACCGGACTGGTCCGGTTCGTTCGATTCCTCGGCGGGCTCATCGTCCACCGATCCCGCGGGCTCGGTGTTCTTCGCATTGCACACCGCGGAAAGCAGGCCGTGGATAAAGGCAGGTGAATCGTCATCGCACAGGGTCTTGGCCAATGCCAGGGCCTCGTCGATGGCCACCTTGTCCGGCACCTCGTCGTTGAACAGGATCTCCCAAGCAGCGATACGCAGGATGTTGCGATCGACCACGCCCATGCGCCTGACCTTCCAACCCGTGGAGTGATCGTCCAGGGTCATGTCGATCTGGCGGCGGTGTTCGGCCACGCCCTTGACGATGTCGATGGCGTAGTCGGGAAGCGGGGTCTGAGCACCGGGATGCGCGATGCGCTCATCAAGCAGGGAAAGGATGTCCTGACCCTTTTCGTCGGCCTCGTACAGAGTGTTCAACGCCCTTTTGCGCGCGGTGGAACGTGCCATACTGCTGCTGGTCCTTTGGTTCGACTGTCGACTAGGTATGTTGCGTGGAGAAGATCAGTTTTCGCGGCCGGTGTAGGAGCCATCCTCGGTGTTGATCTTGACGCGGTCGCCCTCGTTGATGAACAGCGGCACCTGAATCTCGGCGCCGGTCTCCACGGTGGCGGGCTTGGTGCCGGCGTTGGAGCGGTTGCCCTGCAGGCCCGGCTCGGTGTGGGTGATGGTCAGGATCACGGAGCCCGGCAGGTCGACGTTCAGCGGAGTGCCGTCGTGGAAGGAGATGAGGCAGTCGGTGCCTTCGAGCAGGAACTTGGCCTTGTCACCCACGAGGGTCTTCGGAATCATGATCTGATCGTAGGTGGTCATGTCCATGAACACGAAGTTGTCGCCGTCCTCGTAGGAGTACTGGAGGGTACGGTTGTCCACGGTCTCGAATTCCATCTTCATACCAGCATTGAAGGTCTTGTCGACGATTTTGCCGGAGAGCACGTTCTTGATGGTGGTGCGCACGAAGGCAGGGCCCTTGCCCGGCTTGACGTGCTGGAACTTCATGACGGTCCACAGCTGGCCGTCGAGGTTCAGGACGGATCCGTTCTTGATGTCGTTAGTAGTCTGTGCCACGTTATTCACCTATTTCAAATTCAAACTAGCTTAGGCAAAGCCCAAAAATTGCCTTGGTTATTATGCCACACCGGGTATACAGGAAGTGAACGCTGGGGTTTCCCACGTGAACCCCCGACTAGACTGGATGAATATGCGACCCTTCTTCGAAGCCATGTCCGTGTCCTGCGTCGTCCCCGCGCAATCGCCGGCAGACGACGAACGCACGGTGTTCGACAACCTGTCCTTCGGCATGGAGCGCGGCGACATCATCGACCTGGTGGGCCCATCCGGCTCCGGCAAATCGAGTCTGCTGACCGCATGCGCCCGACTCAACCCGCACGCGCACGGCACGTTCGTCCTCGACGGCGTGGGCAGTGACGAATTCAGCGCGCAGCAATGGCGGCGGGACGTCTCCTACCTGCCGCAAAAACCGATCCTGACCGGCAAGGACGTGGCCGAGGCGATCCGGCTGCCCTGGACGCTCGCGATTCGAGGCAAGGAGGGTAAGGCCGCGCGGCTGCTGCCCGACGAACGCATCCGCACGACCCTGGACGCGATGGGATGCGAGGACATCGACCTGACGCGCACGCCGCATGACCTGTCGGGCGGCCAGGCGGCGCGCGTGGCGTTGGCCCGCACGCTGCTCACCGACCCGAAAGTGCTGCTGGCCGATGAGGTGGACGCCGGACTCGACGACGACAACGCATCCAAAGTGGCCGCGATCATGGCGGACGCGGCCGCACACGGCATGGCGATCATCCGCATCCGACACCGTCCGCCGGACGGACGCGCCACCCGCACGCTGATGCTCGATGCGGGGCGGCTCACCGATCTGACGCGGGATAAGGAGGTGCGCCCATGAACGGCGCCTACGACATCGACGTCTGGGGTCTCGTCCTGGCGTTGGGCATGGTGGCCGCGGCGGCCATCATCAGCGAACTCATGCACATGGGCATCGGCAGGACCCTGATGTGGTCGGCATGCCGCGCCCTCGTGCAGCTGTGCGCCATGGGATTCATCATCAGCTATGTGATTCGCTCGAACAGCGTGTGGATGGTGTTCGCCCTGATGACGGTCATGCTGATCGCGGCGGTGCAGATCGTGATGTCCCGCGCGCACGGCATCCCCAAGGGCCTTGCCGGACCGATCTTCCTGAGCTTGGTCATCACGATGCTGCTCATGCTGGCGTTGGTCACCGAACTCATCGTGCGCCCGCACCCATGGTATGCGCCCCAGCTGGTGGTGCCCCTGACCGGCATGCTGCTGGGCAACACCGTTTCCGCGCTTGCTGTCGGACTGAGCCGATTCTATGAAAGCATGGAGGAACGCCGCGACGAGGTGGATATGATGCTGGCCCTGGGGGCGACGGCATGGGAGTCCGCCCGCCCATCCGTCATCTCATCGATTCGGCTGGGACTGCTGCCCACCACCGCTTCGCTGGCCTCCAGCGGCATCGTGACCATCCCGGGCATGATGGCGGGTCAGGTGATCGCCGGCGGAGATCCGCTGAACGCCGCCAAATACCAGTTCGTGGTCTTCGGCGCCATCGCCGCGCTGACCTTGCTGGCCGACGGCCTGATCATGGCCATGGTCTATCGCACCTGCTTCACCGCCGACGATCAATACCAACCACCGAAAGCGCGATAGCTGGGTTCTGCTCACGATGCTATTTTTGTTTTCAGTCTTGCAACGGTGAAGCTGTCGCGTGCGACGAGACTGGTGGAGATTCGCATATGCTGGCTGATTTTGCGGTCATTGGCTAAACGGGCTTACTCATTGATTTAGCACATATGATTCCATCCTGCCATATTTCCTCCAAGCATTTCCCGAGATAAAGCAATCGTGATATAACCGAGAATCGTCTCTACTCAGCTTGCCTCGGGGCGGCTTCGGGCAATGAAGTGCCCATGGTTTCGAGACGCATGAGGAACTCGTTGGCGTTCATGGCGTTACTCAACAGCGTGCCCTCCGCAAGCGTGCCTCCGATGGAACGGATGAACTCAACCTGATCCAAAGTCTCCACGCCATCGAACACCACATGGAACGCATCATTATCGCGCGAAATATCGAGCGTTCGCTGCATGATCTGCTTCGCGCGAGGCGTACGGAAATCGCGTACCACCGTCTTGTCGAATCGTGCGAAATCCAAAGGCAAATGCGCGAACGCAGCAACCTCCGAATACGTTGTGCCAACATTGGTCAAACCCAACTTGACATTCGGCAAAGCGACAAGATCGGCAACCTCATCGTCAACTTCATCATGCGCCACATGAATGGCATGCGACCCCAACTGCAGACCGAAACGCAGCTGTGGCTGTTCATGAGTCAACTGCTCCAAGCGCTCGTGGAAGATGGACGCGCCTAATTCCGAACCATTCATGCAAATGTCCACAATATCCAATTCGGGCGCCACCTGGCGGAATGCAGTCATGTCTTTCACGCAGGTTTCCAGCACGTCGAGCGTCAGCTGCACGCTCATGTTGAGGCGATGCGCTTCGGCCGTTACGAAATACGGTGCCAGCGTGCGGCCCTTCGCGTCATGCACGCGCACAATCGTATCCAGCGAAGTGATGCGTTTCGTATTCACATCAAAAATCGGCTGGTAGAGCACGGAAATCGTATTGTCTTCGATCGCATGGCGAAGCACATCGGACACGTTGACGTAATCGTCTGAACCATTTTGCGCGGCGAGCGTGGCCGTCGTGCCGTCGACCACCGGCAGATTGGAACTTTCCGATTCGTAAATATGCGCGCTCGCATCGGCAAGCAGCACGGCGAAACCGTCCGTCGCATTCGAGAACGAAATACTGCTCGACACGTCCACGGAAACCTCGCCCTCTTCGGTATGCACCGGCATGACGGCAAGGTTGCGCATGCGCGTGGCCAACTCCTCCACATCACTGGTTGACGTCACATCGGTTACGAGCATGGCGAATTCCGCGCCGTTCACGCGAGACAATGTGGCATTGTCCGGTAGCAGCTGGCTTAAACGCATACCCACTGATCGCAGCACGGCATTGCCGATTTTGCGTCCATAATGTTCGTTGACGGTGCGCAAATGCTCCACGCCGAAATACACCACGGCAACCAGATTATGCACATTTTCGGTCTGCAAACTCTTCAGATGCCCGATGAACGCACGATACGTGAGTGCTCCGGTCAGCGCATCCGTTTCCGATTCGGTGCGCAGCAGCGTCACTTCCTTGTTCACGCGCAACGATTCAGTAAGCACTTCACCGCAAGTGAGCAATATCGTTTCGTCGGTCGACGTGAACGGACGATTCCAAATGCTGCGTTCCATCGCAAGATAATACTGTCGCGAGCCGGTGGAAATAGGCGCGGAATATTGGTAGGAATATCCTCTTTTATCAAGATTGTTTGCATCGCTGACGAAACAGCGCATGCGGGTGAGGCCACGATTGATACGCCTCACCACGGTCTCCTCCGGCACTTGATTCGGCAACGGCAGTGCGTCGCTCACATTCGCAATGCATTTCAGCGCACTTCGGGATCGCGCGAGCCGGCTCATCGTATCGACCGTCATCAGTAACAGTGAGTAGGCGATCAGTGCCAGCATGAACACGGAAAGCACGGTGGCGGTATCCGAACCAATATTGGCGAACTCCAGAATTTTCAGGAATCCACACAATCGCCAGCAAATCAGCCAAAGCCATGGCAAGAATGTGGGACAGCGAATACTCGTGCATGGCTTTACGAATCGGAATTTGCGCAAAAAAGAACGTTACAATATCGCAAATCAATCGAACAATCGGCACTGCAACAGTCATAATCAGCAATGGCAGCAACCAATTCTGAAATTGATAAGGATTAAATGCAGCATTGACAGAATGCTGGTTGATAGTAATCGACAGTACGTGAGAAGTATTCGCAAATAGTATTTTGATTAATGGAATTGGCACAAGTGTTGTTCCGGCGCGAAGAATGCCGATTTTCAGGCTGCGTGCGGTGATGATCGACGTGATGATGGTGACGATGATCAGGAACATGGCCACGTCGGGAAAATAGCCGGTTACCAGCAGTATGACGGTCAACGGCGGCAGCACGGTGTGTTCGGCGGCAACGCGATACGACGAACGCTTTTTGTGGTAGACCAGGCACAGCAGAAAACACAGCGACCATATGCAGATGCGCGCGGGGCCTTCCATAAGTCGCTGCACGCCTTCCTGTGCATGGAATGCGATTGCGGCTGCGAGAAACAGCGTGTAAATAATGGCCAGAATGGTGAGTCTGACCGGCTTTCCGATGCCATCTTTTGACTGGCTGCCGGTGGTTGCCTGATGTTTCGATTGCTTCGATGCCATGATTGCCTGATTTCGTTCCCTTGTTTCACGGTTTCACGGTTTGCGCTGCTTTTGTTGGGAAATAGCGCCTGCCTGTGTGTCTGCTTGCCTATAGCACCGGTCCGATGATGCGCCACGGTGCGTTGGGGCCTTCCTCGGCGCTGTCTGGCTGCTTGTTTTCGTTGTTGCCCAACGATTCGTAGATATTGCCGTTCCAGATCACCTTGTCGCCTTGCTTGTACAGTACGTCTGGCTCCCATGTGGGGTAGGCCTGCTGCGAGGAATTCCAGCGTGCATTATCGAAATCGACGAGCGTGCCCGGTGTGCCTCGGAATCCTGATCCTAGGGTGGTGGCAAATTCGCCGTCCGTCTGTTTCATGCCACTGCAGAACGTTTTGAGCGTGTTGGTGTTCGTATAGTTTTCGCCGCATTGCTGGTCGCGGTTCAACGACCACATGCTTAAGTGGCCCAGGCTTGTTTCCAGTGCGAACGTGTTGATTTCGCGCGCATTGTCGAGCGTGAAATACTCGTTTTTGGTGTCGTTCTGGCCGATGAGCACGGTAGCTCCCAGCAGTTCCCAGATCTGATGGTCGCTGAAGAGTTTGCCACGACTGTACAGCAAGGTTTTGTATTGCGCGTGGGCCGCGTTCAACGAGCTTTTAATCAGGGTTGATTGTGTGATCGACGTGGATGCCACGTTGAAATCCATGGTCATGAGATTCACGGTGGAGAGCGTCACGCCAGCGTCCAGAAACGCATTCACGGTTTGCATTCCTTGCGTTGTAAGGCCTTTCGCGTCGGCTGGAAGCGTCAGGCTGATTGTCAGATCGTGACTGGTATCGTCTTTTCCTTTGTTTTTCGCTTTTCCATTGGCGATGAGTTTTGCCGCGGCTTGCGCTCGCCGGGTTGCGGTTTCACTGTAGCCGTCGAGATTCGTGTTTTCGATATCGAAGTCGAGCGAGGTGACGTGATAGCGGTCGATCACCTGCTGGTATGCGTCGGCAAGCGCGTCGACGTCAGTGCATGCGGAGGCCAGTTCGGTGCCGTTCTGGCCTCCGAAGCTGACGGTTACCGTACGGTCGGTTTTGTAGGTTTGCGCGATGCGGCTGTCAAGATCAAGCGTGGAGGCCGCTTCGTCGAGCGTGTAGTAGCCGCCCCAGCTTGGCTGGCAACCGTCGCCGGCGGTGACGAATCCGAGAATCACATTCCGGTAGACGTTGCCTACCTTGGATTCGAACTCGTATGAGGGTGTTGTGGTCACGTCTACATAGCCACCGAACCAGGGTTCGGGCAATTTCTTAGCCGCCGTTCGCGTGAACGTGATCCACGACCATGTGCCGGCAGCAACGAGCGCGATGCACAGTATCGCTATGAACAATCGGAGGAAGGAAAAACGCCTTCCCGGAAACAAGGGTTTCATCATTCCCTTTCAAAAATCGTCCAGTCGTCATGCCGATGGGGTCATCGGGTGGCCGAGCAGGCTGTGCCTCCCCCCGCTTGGCTTCAGTGCACAGGCGGGGGATTTTACGGGGGATTGGGTGTTCCTCTCGTGCGCTGGCTTTCTTATATCTCGCTTACATCAAGGGAGTGTAGTATGTGGCTGGTACGACGATTTAGGCAGTGACGCGTATGTTTTTTGCGCCGGTGAGGCGTTGTTGACGATGCAAAGGGGGTTTGAGGTGGCAAAAACAGGGGGTAATAAAGGCGGCGATCGCAAGCATCAATGGGGAGCGGAAACCTCCACGCAACCACTTGCGATTATGCATGACAAGCCTTCGCCGACGCGAGTTGTGCTCGGCTATGTTGCGATTGCATGCACGGTTATTTCATGGCTTGTCTACATGATCACGATGATTCTGTCGTTGTTCGTCAACAATCCCTCACTCACATTACGTTTCGTGGTTGAAGGCGTGCTGTACATGACGATTGTGACCACGCTGATTTTCAGTGCGCTCGTCTACTTGACCACACGGCAAGGGGCGCTATACCGCTTCATCCGGCATGAGCGTGTGCCTCGAGCGATGCTCGATGACCATTTCGCACACAACTACGGCAAAGGCATCACCGTACTGATTCCGTCGTATGTGGAACAGCCAAAAGTCGTCGAAAAAACGATCTGGTCAGCCGCATTGCAAGAATTTCCCGATTTGGCAGTCGTGCTCTTAATCGACGATCCTCCACATCCCAAAAATGACGAAGCGCGTGCGATCCTCAAAGCAAGCCGTGAACTCATGCCAAAAGTGCTCGCCGAATTGGCGGCGCCAGCCGAACGCTTCACGAAAGCGCGAGATGAAACCGCTGCGGCGCTCGCCAACCAGGTGAGCGCAAGACGTAGTGTGGTCGCACACTGTGCGGAAGACTATCGTGCGGCCGCGCAATGGCTGGAACATAAGGCCGATACTTGGCTGATCGAAGATCATACCGACGATTTCTTCTGCGATCAGGTATTGCGCGGTCTTGCGCGAGACTTGCGTTTGACGGAACAGGCGTTGAACGAATCAATCACTTTGCAGCAGCATGTCGACGCGAATCGCATTCTGCAACTGTACGAACGTTTGGTGCGTATCTTCACCGCAAAAGGATGGTCTTTCGAACGCAAACTGTACGCATCGACTTCTCGCGAAGGCAACAAGGCCATGAATCTGAATTCGTTCATCGGGTTGATGGGCCACTCGTTGAAGCGTGTGGAAACGTCGGATGGCGTGATTTTGCGTGACGTGCGCGAGGACGAATCTCCGGATTTCGTGATGCGCGATTCCGAATATGTGCTGACATTGGATGCCGATTCCATGCTGCTGCGCGATTACTGCCTGCGTTTGGCGTACCAGATGGAACAGCCGGGCAACGAGCGTATGGCCGTGATTCAAACCCCGTATTCCTCGTATCGTGGTGCGCCGACGCGAATCGAACGCATAGCGGCCGCCACCACCGACATTCAGCACATGCTGCATCAGGGCATGACGTACTATGATGCCACGTTCTGGGTGGGCGCGAACGCGGTGATTCGCAAGGCCGCGCTTGACGACATTTGCGTGGTCTCAACTGAGGGCACGCGCACGGTGAAAACGTATATTCAGGATCGCACGGTGATTGAAGACACCGAATCCAGCATTGATTTGGGCTATTTCGGCTGGCATTTGGTTAATTATCCGGAGCGGTTGAGTTATAGTGCCACGCCTCCGGATTTCGGCTCGCTGGTGGTGCAGCGGCGACGTTGGGCGAACGGTGGTCTGCTAATCATCGGCAAATTCTTCCGCATTGTGCATGCCCGGCATCAGCAGGGCAATGATGTGAAGCTGGGCGAGTGGGCGTTGCGCGTGAACTACATGGCATCCATCGCATGGTCGAGTTTCGGCTTGATGTTCCTGTTGGCGTATCCGTTCGATCAGCGGTTGCTGAGCCCGTGGGTGGTGCTCGCTTCGTTGCCGTATTTTGCCACCATGTCGAGTGATTTGAAACGTAACGGGTATAAGCGTTCTGATATTTTCCGTATTTACGGTTTCAATATCGTGCTGTTGACGGTGAATCTTTCCGGTACGCTCAAGTCGATTCAGCAGGGCATGACGAACACGAAGATTCCGTTCGCGCGTACGCCGAAGGTCAATAATCGTACTGCGTCTCCGGCATTGTATGTGACGATGCCGTGGGTGATCATTATTTATTCGTGCATGGTGTTCTATGCCGATACGTTTTCGCATAATTGGGGTAACGCGGTGTTCGCCGGATTCAATGCGATCGTGACATTCTGGGCGCTGACCGCATATATCGGCATCTGGCATTCCGTGCAAGACATGGTGCTCGGCCTGATTCGCTGGTTTTTCGTGCCGATCAAGGAGCCGCAGCAGGAGGCGGCCCACAAGAGGGCCTCCTGGCGTGACGCCCTCTATTTCGGCGATCGCCAAATGATTTACGAGTCCCGCCCGTTATAGCATGCTCCCCGCGGCTGTCTGCACAATCCGTGATTTGCGGTCTTTTTTCGGGTTGTGCAGACGGGTTTAGATATCACGGCGTTGCCACGCCGATTATCGTGCGAACGTTCTGCGCATCCGCTCAACAGCCGGTTGCTTCGAAAAGCAGATAATTGCGGATCATTTCGTCGATATATCCGCTGACGGTGGTTGGAGAGATGCGCCGGCCGCTTGCGGCGGAATTCGCATTTGTGCATGTCTGCTTACATGTCCGATACATTTTTCCCAACGAATTGACAGGAACACGCATCATTCCTCCATGACTTGGGCGGTTATATGGAGCATGTCAGCAGTTACGGCGGCTGGCGAGGTTCCTGATGAACCCCATAACTGAACCCTTCTTCTCTCTGCTGTGGGCGGGCGCGGCTACTACCAGGAGTGGGGCAAGGAGCCGGTCGAGCTCAACCCCGGCGACGTGGTGTACGTGGTGCCGGAGACCAAGCACTGGCACGGGGCCGCGCCGGATTCCGATTTCGCGCATATCGCCATTATGAATGTGGTGGACGGCGCTTCGAACGAATGGCTAGAGCCGGTCGAAGCCGAATACGACGCGCTGCGCTGCATTGATGAGGCCGCAAAGAGTATGTGATGAAAGCTGTTATGTGCCTATGCGCGGCGCACTAGAACACGACCGCCGACACGATCGTCAGCGAGGCCAGCGAGAACAGCGTGCTTACGAGCACGAAGCCGACCGCATAGTCGGGCATGTTGTTCTTGCGGCCGGTGAACATGGCGATGGTGGTCATGGTCGGCAGGCCGGCGATCACGGTAATCATCAGAATCATGTCGTGAGTGATGGGCAGCTGCGGCAGCGCGCTGGCCAACGCGGTCAGCAGCGTATAGAAAGCGAGCGGGAATGCGATCATCTTGGCGACTAGGCCAACATAGAGTTCGTAGCGTTTGAGGACGCCCCACCACTTGGTCAGCGCGAACAGGCCACCCAAGTAGATCAGCGACATCGGCGTGGCCATATTGCCGATGGTGTGCAGCGGCTTGAGGATGATGTCCGGCACCTTGACGCCAAGCAGAATCAGAATCAGGGCGAGCATCACGCCGATGAAGGCGGGGTTGACGAATCGTTTAAGCAGGCCGAGTACACGGATGCCGAATGAGGGGCGGGTGACCGCCGGAGAATAGTCGCTTGCGGCATCGCCTGCCGCTTCAGCAACCGGCTCACATAGCCATACACCGTACGTCCACAGCAATGTCTGGTCGATGATCGACATCAAGGCCACGTAAATCGCGCCGTTCTGCGGCCAAAGTGCCATGATCAACGGAATGCCGATGAATCCGGCGTTGCCGAAAATCAGCGATGCCTGAAACACATGGCCACGCGAACCTTTGAGCCTCAACAGCTTGGCGACCAGCCAGAACACCAGGATGAGCAGCGCATACATCACGGCGGTCAGCAGCATCACGCCCCAGTTGGCGGCAAGCTGCGCGCGGTCCGCACCGTCGACGGCGTTCGAGAACACGAGCACAGGGATGAGCACATTGAGCAGCAGCGAGCACATGCCGTCCAGCGCCGTCTGGCCATAGAACCGGAGTCTCACACATCCATACCCGACCATCAGCATGATCAGGAATCCGACCAACTGACCAATCATGACGCCAAACTGTCCCATGCACGCTCCTCTCGCTCGTTCCCTCCCCCGTGATTTCCTGTCACTGGTTCATATAGGCAGCCATCTGGACAGGCTCGGCGGCACACGCATCAGTATGTTCGATACCACCACATGCCAATCCACTTCTCGTTCAACCGTTCCCCGTGCTAATGCGCCGCCGGCCACCCCGTGTTGCCGGTGCTGCGCGAGCACCATTACACGTATTGCATTCCGGTGACACTCGGGCGCAACGTGTGGGTCGGCGCCAATGTGTCGATTCTGCCGGGAGTCACCATCGGCGACAATTGCGTGATCGGCGCCGGTTCAGTCGCGGCGCATTCCATCCCCGCCAACTCGGTCGCTTACGGCGCACCTTGCGAAGTCGCACGCGAAATCGGCGACAAGGACCGCGAGTGTTTCTACAAAGACCGCAAGCTCGACGTGTGGGAGTGAGCTTTCGCGCTACTGCTCTTTGACCTTAAAACGCTCACTGAATTGACGGTCGCGCCAGTAGTAGACGTCGTCGCGTTCGTTGATTTCGCGAATTACCTTGCACGGGCTGCCGTAGGCGACCGTGTTGGCGGGGATGTCCTTGGTGACCAGCGAGTTGGCGCCAATGACCGCGTTGTCTCCAATAGTGGCTCCGGGCAGTACGGTCACGTTCGCGCCAATCCAGACGTTTTCACCGATGTGGACTGGCAGCGAATACTGGGCACCCTGATAGCGCAGGTCCGGACGCACGGGATGGCCGGTGGCCACAAGCGTGACGTTGGGGCCGATCATGGTGTGGGATCCGATGAAGATCTCACCATCGTCCACCAGCGTCAGGTTGAAGTTGGCGTAGCAACGCTCACCCCAATAGGTATTGCAGCCCCAGTTCGCATACACCGGGCATTCGAGGTACAGGCCCTCCCCCGCGGCGCCGAAGAACACCTGCATGAGTTCGGTGCGGCGTTTCGGATTGGTCAGCGGTGTGGCGTTGAGTTCAAGCTGGAGATCGCGTTGGGCGGCCTGCAGATCAAAAAAGCCGTCCACATCATCCGGCAGGTAGACCTCGCCGGAGAACATAAGCGCCATTTTCTCGCGCGTCGCATCATCGATAATCGGCTTGGCGATCGGCTTGTCTTCGGTCATCATTGGCTCCTGTTCGGCGTTTTGGCGATTGTGTCGGTCGAACTATTCTGTCACAGACTCGTTTTCAACACCCAGCATTGAGCGCAGCCAGTCGAGCTCGGCGGCAATTTCGGCATCGTGCACGGCGATGGTGCCGCGGCGATAGGGGTCGTCGATCTGCTCGATGGAGAGCGGATTGCCGGCGTCACAGGCATCACCGTCAAGGCTGGCGCCACCGTGCAGGTCATCGACCGCAACCCGGACAAGACCGCAGCAGCAGCGGCTGAAGGCGTCACCAATCAGACCCCATGGACCGGCGGTTTTAAGGTTGTCAAGTAAGCGGCATATCGCAGCGAATCATTCTCAATAAGAAAAGTGTGA
Organism: Bifidobacterium sp. M3-N-101; assembly: GCF_023656805.1. Taxonomy (NCBI): domain Bacteria; kingdom Bacillati; phylum Actinomycetota; class Actinomycetes; order Bifidobacteriales; family Bifidobacteriaceae; genus Bifidobacterium; species Bifidobacterium sp. M3-N-101. The sequence continues at coordinate 39,049 of NZ_JAMOKQ010000004.1, read as the reverse complement.
GGCAAACGCACAATATCAATCAATCGCACATTCGCGGGAATAGCATCAAACAGCCATTTCTTGGATTCAGATGTGCGATTGGCACCGTGCGGGCCTCACACTTTTCTTATTGAGAACGATTCGCCGTGCAGTCAAGCCCTCCATCCACCCAAAAAGGACTCGCTTTTGGCCGCGTCGTCGCGGTAGGCCTTGCCTAACTCGTCAATGAGCCCATGGAATTCCTGCAAATCCTTGACACTGAGGCTCGTATCCAGCACCACGGGCGAATAGGCCCTGTGGAATGCCGGATAGCCGGCCGGCACGTCGAATCCAAGGAAGGCGAATAGTCGGCGAGCATAAGTATCGGCCACGAATGTGCGGCGCGAAAACACATATAGCATCAGGTCGTCGGCCGTTTCGCCCCCGATACCGAATAATCCGAGCAACTCGGTCCGCAATTCGGCGTCGGGAATATCTGCCGCGCCCTCAGGTGAGGCTCCGCAACGCTCCACATACCATCGGCTCAGTGACTGTACCGTCTTGGATTTGTTGACATAAAAGCCGGATGGGCGAATAAGTTCCTGCAGATGCGCTAGCCCCATAATCGCCAGCTTATGGGGTTCGAGCACACCCTCCACGTTCAACGCCGCAAGCGAACGATTCACATTGCCCCACGCCGTATTCTGCGTCAGCACCGCGCCCACCATAATCTCGAATGTGGTTTCAGCCGGCCACCATCCGGTCGGGCCAAGGGCGGCAGCCATGGTGCGGTACAGCGATTCGATATACGCGGGAGAAGGAACGCTCGGCACCCGCTTTGCACTTCGATTATTCATAGTTGCCATCTACCATTCACCGCAATTCATGCAGGATTCGCCGCATGAACGGGATAGTGACTAGGAATGTCAGCACGTCGGACACCGATTGTGCCATTTCCACGCCGAGCACGCCGAACGTCATCGGCAGAATCAGTACGATCGGTGCCAAAAACAGACCTTGTCGGCACAGGGCCAGGAATGAGGCGATGCCGGTGCGGCCCATGGTCTGGGTCATCATATTGCCCATCATGTTGAAGCCGTTGAGAATCACCGTGCAGCATTGGATATGCAGCGCGGCCACACCCACCGCGACCACGGCCGGGTCGGAGCGGAAGATCTCGACCAGTTGCGGTGCGAACACCCACAGCAACACCGCCAACGCCCCGAGCACGCAGGTGGCGAGCCGCACGCAGAACCAGTACCCTTCTTTGACGCGCGCGAACAGGCCGGCACCGTAGTTGTAGCCGCACACCGGTTGGAAACCTTGGCCGAGGCCGACGATCACCGAGTTGGCGCCCAACATGATGCGCATCACAATGGCCATGCCGGCGATGGCCGCGTCGCCGAACGGATTGGCGGCGATGTTCACGCAGGTCACGGAAATCGAGCCGGCGCCTTGGCGGATCAGCGAGGGCAGGCCGCCGCCGGCCACTTCGCGCATGAGCAGCACATCCGGCTTGCAATTGCGCAGGGACAGTTTCATCACGCCGAATTTGCGGCTCATTGTGGTCAGAATCGCGAAACTCACCGTCTGGCAGATGGCGGTGGCGAGGCCGGCACCGAAAATACCCAGGCCGGCCACGAAAATGAATAATGGCGCGAGCAGGAAATTCAGCAGTGCGCCCGACACCAGCCCGATCATGCCGAATGCCGACTGGCCTTGGTATCGCAGCAATCCGTTGAGCGCAAACGAACCGCATACGCAGGGTGCGGCGACCAGCAGCGGTGTCAGATATTGCACGGCGTATGGGGCGATCGTGGAGGTCGAACCCAGCATGACGACCAACGGCCGCAGTATCAGCAGCCCGATCGCGGCAATTACCAAACCGGAAATCACCGCGCCCGCGAAGCCCACGGCCAACAGTCGGGAGGCACGTTCGTTGTTCTGCTTACCAAGTTCGCGACTCATCGAATTGCCCGCGCCGTTGCCGAAGAAGAAGCCGAGCGCCTGCATCACGGTCATGATGGAGAACGCGATGCCGATGGCACCGGACTGCGCGGTGCCGAGCTGGCCAATAAAGAACGTGTCCGTGAGATTGTAGGCAGTGGTCACCAGATTGGAGATGACGGCCGGCAGGCATAGTTTGAGGATCAGCGGTTTGACCGGCTGCCCGGTCATCTGCTGATATTTCGCGTCCGCGCTTGCGCGTCTCATGCCATGAACCTGAACCACGGACGGTTATCCTACTCGCGCCTTGCCCTATGCGAATGCGCGTGACCGCCATACGGGTTAACATGTCATTCTCGGGAGTGAGCCAAAGAAAAGATAAAGCCACAGCCCGTGCCACGCCCACACCGGCTCATGCCATATTCCTAAAAAGCGCCGTGGTAAAGATGTCCGTTGAGCCTTACCCTAAATACCGCCCAGTAATGCTGCTTGGGTTGGCCGCGACCTGTTCCGGCGTTCCGGTGGCGACGATGCGTCCGCCGCTTTCGCCGCCGCCCGGACCCATGTCGATGATCCAGTCCGCATTGGCGATCACGTCAAGGTCATGTTCGATGACCACGACTGTTGCGCCGCTCGCCACAAGCCGGTCGAACACGCCCAGCAGCACACGCACGTCGAGCGGGTGGAGACCGATGGTCGGCTCATCGAACACGAATACCGCGTCCGATTGGGCTTTGCCCATTTCGCTGGCGAGCTTCAACCGCTGGGCTTCGCCGCCCGAAAGCGCCGGCGTCGGTTCGCCGAGTGTCAGATACCCAAGACCCAAATCATGCAAGGTGGTCAGACGTGCGTGGACCTTCTTGAGGTCGTGGGTCACGGCCAATGCCTGATCCACGCTCATTGCCATGAGTTGGGGCAGACTCAGTGAAAGGTGAGATTCTCCCTTAACCGCACGCCGAATCGCGCCGGCTTCAGACGCATACCGGGAACCGCCGCAGTCCGGGCATTCGATGGTCACGTCCGGCAGGAACTGCACGTCGAGTGAGATCGAACCGGTGCCGTCGCACGTGGGGCAACGCAGCCGTCCAGTGTTGTACGAGAAATCGCCGGCCTTCCAGCCGCCCGTCTTGGCCGCATCGCATCGGGCGAAGGCGCGGCGCAGTTCGTCGTGAATATCGGCATAGGTGGCCACGGTGGAGCGCACGTTTGCGCCAATCGGCGTGGCGTCGATGAGATTCGCACGATGGATGCCCTCGGCCTCAAGTTCACGCACATGTTCCGGCAACTGCTCCCCCGCCGCCTGCGCTTTGAGCGCGGGAATCAGCGATTCGAGCACCATCGTGGTTTTACCGGAGCCGGAGACGCCTGTCACCGCCACGAGCCGGCCGCGCGGAATATCAACGTCCAGCGGCTTGACCGTATGCAGCTGGCTGGTTGTCATGCGGATGTGGCCAAGGTCGAACACCTGCGGTTCCGCCACGCGCTCACGGATGCGCGCGCTCACATTATCGGCCAAGAACGGCGCAATACGACTACTTGGATTCACTGCCACCTCGCCGACCGTGCCTTGCGCGATCACGTGTCCGCCTTCGGCACCGGCAACCGGCCCCATTTCGATGAGATGGTCGGCGGCTTTGAGCACGCGCACGTCATGGTCCACGACCACCACGGAATTGCCATCCGCCACCAAATCATGCATCACGCCGAGCAGTCCGTCCACGTTCGAGGGATGCAGGCCGATGGATGGCTCATCAAGCACATACAGCACGCCAGTGGTGCGGTTGCGCACGGCTCGGGCGAGCTGCACACGCTGGCGTTCGCCGGTCGAAAGCGTGGCGCCGGCGCGATCAAGCGCCAGATAGCCGAGGCCCAGATCCAGCAGCCGTCGGGCCACATCCAGGAACGATTCGCAGATATTGGTGGCCACCGGATGCATGTCGGCGGGCAGGGATTCCGGCACTCCGCGCACCCAATCCACCGCCGCAGCCAAGGTCATCGCACTGGCTTCGGCCAAGTTCAGCCCGCGCACATGCGGGGCTCGGGCGGCAACGCTCAGTCGAGTGCCGCCGCAATCGGCGCATGGCCCCTCCTTGAGAAACCGGGCCACGCGCTTCAGACCTTTCTCGTCCTTGGCCTTGGCGAGCGCATTCTCCACCGTGTACACGGCGTTGAAGTAGGTGAAGTCGAGTTCGGCGAAATCGTCGCCTTTCTTCGGCTTATAAAGGATGTGCTTTTTGACGGCCGGCCCATTGAATACGATGTCGCGCTCCTCGGGCGTGAGCTCGCTGAACGGCACGTTGGTGCGCACGCCCATTGCGCCGCACACCTGCTTCATGAGGTCCCACATGAGCGAGCCCCACGGCAGCACCGCGCCGTCGTCGATGCTTTTCGATTCATCCGGGACCAAAGCCGCGCGGTTCACTTCGCGCACGATGCCGGTTCCAGAGCAGGTCGGGCAGGCACCGGCCGAGTTGAAGGCGAGTGCTTCGGCACCGGGCGCATGGAATTCTTTACCGCATTGCGCGCAGGTGATGGGCAGGCCGGCCGCCACGTTGAGCGTCGGTTCGTTGCGCGCCCCGCAATGCGGGCACACGTGCGAGCCCACGCGGGAGAACAGGAGTCGCAGACTATTGAGCAGTTCGGTCATCGTGCCGAACGTCGAACGGATACCGGGCACGGTGGGCCGCTGGTGCAGGGCCAGCGCGGCCGGCACATGCAGCACTTCGTCCACTTGGGCGCGGTTGGCTTGAGTCAGGCGGCGGCGCGTGTACGTGGACAGCGCTTCCAGATAGCGCCGCGAGCCTTCCGCATACAGTACGCCGAGCGCCAGCGAACTTTTGCCAGAACCGGAGACGCCGGCCACTCCCACCAGTTCGCCCAGCGGAATGTCGATGTCGACGTTCTTCAGGTTATGTACGCGCGCCCCGCGCACTTCGATTGCCTGTGGCCGTTGATTGTTGGTCATGCTCGGCACTGCTCCGCCACCACCTTACTGTCTGACCTATTATCAAGCGTCACACCGTTACCTCTTTCTCGACCTCGCCCTAGACCGCCGCCGCACGAGCTTCATGGTCTCCAGTATCATCACGACCAACGACGGCAGCCGAGAGGCTTTCGCTATTGAGCACCGCTTCTCGCATGCTGTTCGCCGCGTCATTACCGAGACTATCCGCGTTTAGCATGATGAGTTCACGGACGGCGGGCATAATGGCAATAGAAGTCCGTCCACACCGAAGGAGCCCCGAGGATGGAACTACGAGTCCTGCGATATTTTCTGGCGGTCGCCGAAGAAGGCAATATCACGTGGGCCGCGCAACTGCTGCGTATTTCCCAGCCGACACTCTCCCGCCAGCTCAAACAGTTGGAAGAGGAGTTGGGCGTCACGCTGTTCGAACGCGGCAGCCATACCATCACGCTCACCGAAGAGGGCCGGCTGCTGCGCGAGCGTGCGCAGACCATCGTCTCGTTGGCGGACAAAACCGAATTCGAATTGAAGCAGTCAGACAGCGAGCTCAGCGGCGAAATCGCCGTGGGCTGCGGCGAAGTACGCGGCATGACATTGCTGTCTCAGCGCATGGCCGCATTCCGCGAAATCCATCCCGGCGTGCGATTCCGGGTGATCAGCACCACGTCGGACATCATCCAGGAGCAGATCGAGCAAGGCCTCATGGATTTCGGCTTGCTTACCGATCCGGCGGACGTCAGCCAGTATGAATTCCTGCGTACCGGCACCACGGAGCGCTGGGTCGCGATGGTTCCCGAAAGCCACCCGTTGGCAGAGCGCGAATCGTTGACACCACAGAATCTCAAGGATGCCCCGTTGCTCTTCCCAGTGCGTACGCCTGTGCACAATCTGCTGCTGAACTGGTTCGGGCAGTACGCCGATCAGGCGAGGGCGAACATCGCAGGCTACTGCTCGCTGACAAACAACGCCGTCGTCATGGTGACCAACGGATTGGGTCTTTTCCTAGGCCTCGATTTAGGCATGTGCTATCCCGGCGTCCGAGCCGTTCCGCTCTCCCCCGCATTGCAGACCGGCTCGGCCATCGTCTGGAAGAAACAGGCCGCGACCTCGCCGGCCGCCGCGGAATTCGCCCGATTCCTGCTGGACTGAAGCATACGGTCCGAGGATATTCTCACACGGAATCGAAGCGTGGTGCCGGATTCCTCTACTCAGCCCAGCGCAGCCGGGCGTAGGCGAATGCGGCGACGAGCAGCACGGCGGCCGCGACGAACACGGCACGCAGGGAGCCGTCAAGCGAGGGCATGAAGGTGGCGACCACGCCGATCGCCCCGCCGACCTGGCGGAACGTGTTGAACACCGCGCTGGCGATACCCGCCTGCCTCTGCTCCACGCTTACCAGCACCAGTCCGGACAGCGCCGGCGTGACCAGCGCGCCGCCAAGGCCGACGACGCTCAGAGCGACGGCGATCACCCATGCAGGCATCGGAGCCGACACCAGCACCGCGGCAAGGAAGCCGACGGCCATGGCGATCAGTCCGATGGACACGGTGAACCGGGTGCCCATCGAGTTGATGACCTGCCCGCTGAACACGTTGGTGACCACCATGACCACCGCGGAGGGGATGAACACCAGACCGGCGGCGAACGGGCTCATGCCCTGCTCGCTTTGCAGGAACAGGGTGGAGATGAAGACCATGCCGAACCAGTTGAAAATCATGATGAAGCCCACAATCAGCGAGATGCGCATGCCGTCGTTGCGAAACAGGTTCAGCGGCACCATCGGATGCCTGACCTTGGCCTGCGCAAGCACGAACAGCACGAGTGCGGCGATGCCGACGGCCAGCATCGCGAGCGTCACCGGCGAGGAGATGCCCAAGGAGCCGATTTCGATGACGCCGGCCACCAGCGAGGCGAGGCCGATCAGCGCAAGCGCCTGACCAAGCCAGTCGAACGAGATGGCACGGGTGGGCGAGGGGGCGACCTTCGGCGCGAGGGCGAGCACGATCAGGCAGAACGGCACGTTGACCGCAAAGATCAGACTCCAGTGAATCGGCGTGAGCAGACCACCGAACAGCGGGCCGAACGCGGACGCGGACGCCGAGCCGGCACCCCACAGGCCGAGGGCGAAGGCACGGCGGCGCGGGTCGGGATTGGCCTCATTGATCAAGGCCATCGACGCCGGCAGAATCAGGGCTGCGGCCACGCCCATCAGGCAACGGCCGACGATGAGCACCAGCATGGTCCAGGCGAAGGTGCTCAGCAGCGAGGCCACACCGAACAGCGCCGTGCCGAAGAAGAACATGCGCTTGGCACCGAACTTGTCGGACAGGCTACCGGCAAGCAGCAGCAACGAGGCGAACAGCAGCGTGTAGCCGTCGATCATCCACTGCTGCAACGCCATGTCGCCGCCAAGGTCAGCGGTGATGGTAGGCAGGGCCACGTTGACGATCATGGTGTCCATGCCGGTCAGGAAGAACGCCAGCGACGTGGCGAACGTGGTCAGCCCTGCGCTGTAGCGGGCCGAGCGACGCGATGCGCGACGGGCCTCACGCTCGAGGCCTTCGTCTTCGCATACGAGGCCGAGCGCTGCGGATTCGTTGATTGATGTCATATTCACCTATATTCCATTGGTTTATATGTTTCCGTTTGGTTATTGCAGTAGCTATGATATTCTTTGAGACACCAGTAAAACAGCAGTTTACAAATACTTATGGCTCACAGTTCATAAACCATTGGTTAATGGAGGTCGTAATGTATGACAGAAGACTGGATGCGGTGATCGCCGCCGCGCAGACCGGCAGCTTCGCCAAGGCCGGTCGTCTCCTGCATATTTCCACGCCGGCGGTGGCCAAACAGGTCAATACGTTCGAAAGGGAATACGGTCTGACGCTGTTCGACCGATCGCGCAGTGGCGTGCAACTCACCAAAGCCGGCAAGGAGTTCATCGAGGACGCGCAGATGATCGTGCGCCAATGCGAGGAGATTCTACGCCGTGCGCAACGGCGCAGCACCGACGACATCGCCACCGTCCGCCTTGGCGTTTCCATTCTGCGCCCCGGCCGCCGCATCCTCGACCTATGGCAGCGCGACGCTGGCAAACACACCGACATCCGCCTGGAACTGGTGTCGATGCCCGATGACTCCGAAGCGATCAACGACATCATCACCCATCTCGGCGAAGACGTCGATCTGATCTCCACGGCCTTCGACACCGGCTATTGGGATGACACCTGCAACACCCTCGCCCTCGATTCCGAGCCGCTGTGCGTGGCGGTGCCACGCAATCACGCATTGGCGAGACGCGCACGGCTCACCCTGAAAGACCTCGAAGGCACACGCATCCGTATCCTCAAACGCCATCGCGGCGCCAACGACACGGCCCGGGATCTTTTGGAACATCACCCCGCCATCGATCTGATTGACATCGACCACTACGATCTCGACACGTTCAACGACTGTGCCGAATCCGGTGACCTGCTCATCTCCAAACCCATGTGGGCCGGCATTCACCCGCAGCTCGTCAACGTGGCCGTGGACTGGCCCGAACCGGTCATCATGCACTACGGACTGCTCTATCCGCTCGACGCAAGCCCGGCGATTCACACATTCATCTCCCGCATCGCCGAACTATCCGGCCTTGCCGACCGCACTTCATGCCAAGCTGACAGGATGTGATACCGCAGCCCTCCGCCCCAAGCTTTGGCGATACCGGGTGCGACGCGGCGACGATCGTCACGTTGGGCGCGATCATCGTTCCGTCGCCGATAGTGATCTGCGCGTCATCCACCAACGTGCAGTTGAAATTAATGTAGACGTTGCGGCCCAAATGAACGTGATGCCCGCCCCACATCGCGTGATATGGCACCTGGATATACGCGCCATCGCCATAGTGTCCGCCTCGTTGCTTATCGCTCTTTCCACACAGCTCACTCAGGCCAAGAAGCAGCCCTCTCCATAGCAACCAGTGAGGCCACCATTCAACGCGAACGGTGGCCCCACTTATTATAGGCGTCTTATAGGCACTGAAAAAAGGAAGTATGCCGATAAGACAAGTCGAAACCGGAACGCCCGGTCAGTCGCCGGACTGCTTGGCGGCCGGCGCGATGGACAGCGACGGGTCGTTGAGCGGGATCATCATCGACTGGGTGGCGTGGTACAGGTCGGATTTGCCCGGCCAGACCGTGTTCAGCAACCGGTTGTTGCGGTCGAGCTGGTGGAACCAAGAGCCGTTGACGCGGTCGATGACGTATTCGTCGGCGTACTGCAGGAACTCGGCGTAGCGCTCGGCGTATTCGGGCTTGCCGGTCACGTGGGCCAGCGTCGAGGAGGTGTTGATGGCCTCGGCGAGCGTCCAGTGCATACGGTCGTGGACCACCGGCTTGCCTTCCCAATCAGTGGTGTAGACGATGCCGGGTGCGCCGTCGGCGTCCCAGCCGTCCGCGACCGCGCGATGGAACAGGTGCTCGGCCACGTCGATCAGTTTCGCCTTCTTGGAATCGGCGATGGGAGCGCTCAATGCATACTGCGTGATCAGTCGGGCCCATTCGATGCCGTGGCCCGGGGTGGCGCCGTACGGCTTGAACTGGTCGTCCGGCTTGTCCCGGTTGCATTCGAGATCGAGGCTCCAGTCCTCGTGGAAATGCTCAGGAATACGCCAGTCGTTGTTCTCCGACCAGCCGATTACATGGTCGATGATGCGGCCCGCGCGCTTGCGCCAGGATTCGTCGCCGGTGACGTCCGACACGACCAGGAACGCCTCGACCGAGTGCATGTTGGCGTTGAGGCCACGATACGGGTCAAGCTCGGTGAAGTCCTCGTTCCAGGTGTCCACGGACAGGCCGACCTCGTCATCCCAGAAACGATTGAGAAACACGTCCTGCGCGTCGGCCAGCAGTTCTGCCGCGCCAGGGCGGCCAAGCAGCGTGGCTGAAGAGGACGCAAGCAGCACAAACGCATGGGCGTAGCACTGCTTGGTACCGACGTGGCCGCCCTCGGGGGTGACGGCCGCGTACCAGCCGCCGTTCGCGTCGTCATGCAGCTCGCCACGCAAGCCGCGCAGGCCGGCGTCGACCAACGCCCCGGCGCCCGGATGACCCACGAACGCGGCCAGCGAGTACACGTGCGTCATACGGCAGGTGATCCACGTCTCGCGGTTGCGGTCCTTCCATGGCGTACCGTCGTCGCCCAGCCAATACGAGCCGCCGCCCGGAGACGGGAAGGCATGACCGAAGTCCATGAGATTATCGCGTTGCTCGTTGAGCCACGCCCTGTTTTCCGGCGCACCGAGCGCATATTTGGCTTCGACGTTCTGCATTTGCTTCACCCTTTCATGTGCTATGAGCAAGGAGCTCGAACAATATCTATCGGTTCATTTCCGCGAATACCAAAGAGGCATAGGTGGTGACAGCCACTGCCGAGAGAAGGACAATGGAAGTCATCCCGATTACCCCCTCCGCGATAGCCGGAATCGCTGTCGCAAGAGCTGTGCCCATAACGACGAGAAGGATTCCGACGGCGAACAGTGCGACTGCCTTCGCGACGGTCTTTCCCGAGGAATGGGCAGTAGAAGCAGTAGCTGCGTAGGTGTTCATGAGAGTCTCCTTCGATTATTGACAGTACCTAGCGTCGTTGCCTAACTGAAGCGCTTAAGTACAGTATAAGACATTAAGCTTAGCTCGACACGCCAAGAATGACGTAAATATGCTCAAAGCGTCATGTATCGCCATGTAACAGTACGTCAAAGTAACTTAATCGCTTGACTCCGCAACCGCTTGAAAAATCAAGGACATCGATGCCGATCTCAGCCATGCGCGGCCAGAGAGACCAACCAGACGCACTGGTGCATCACTGGCGGCATCGAACACCATCGACACCACGCCATTGCCCCATGCAAATCGTCAGTTGTCACCCAATGCCACGATGCTCATCTGCCCTGTTCACTCACCGTTCACGGGGGGGCGCCACGGAATCACGCACCATCAATTCATATGGTGATTCGGTGGCGTTAGACACCTTTTCGCCATCAATCTGCTTGAACAGCATAGGCACCGCACGGCTGCCCAAGCGGGGAATATCCCGCCACAGCGCGGTGATGGACGGTGTCGTAACGGTGCACATGAACGAATCGTCCCATGACACGATGGAGATGTCATCCGGCACACTCAACCCCTGTTCCAAGGCCACGCGCATGCCTTCGATGGCCATCACGTCATTGTCGTACACAATCGCCGTGGGCGAATCGGGGAATGAAAGCAGGCGGGAGGTGCATTCTCCGCCCTGCTCCGGCGTGTAGTCCGAGTGCAGGCAATCGTAGCGCATGCCCAGCGCCACGGTCTCCTCGTTGAAAATACGGTCACGCACGAACGTGTGCGCAAAGCGTTCCGGTCCGGCAATACGTGCAATGTGCCGGTGCCCCAGCTCATGCAGACAGTCGACAATCTGCCGCGCACCGTGGGCCTCATCACTCGACAGCGTCGGCAACCCTTTGGTCACGGATGGGTCGGCGATCACCAACACCGGCGATTCGGGATGTTCCTTATACAGCTCGATTCGAGGATCGCCGATTTCCACATTGGTGACCAAGGCGGCGTCCACGCTGCCGGAAGCAATCCAATTGCGATGGATGCGCAAAGCGCTGCTTGTGTCCGGCACGATGCGCAGCAGCAGCGAATAGTCGCGCTTTTCCAGTTCGGTGCCCAGACCGGCGATGAGTGCCATCGCATACGACTCCACGGCGAACACCTCGGGATTCATGCTCAGCACCAGACCGATCGACCGTGTGCTCGCATCGGATAATGCCTTGGCAGCGCTGTTCGGCTTCCACCCCATCGTTTCAGCGACTCGCAACACCTTTTCACGGGTCTCGCTGGAGACGCCGGGCTTGTCGTTCAGCGCATACGAGACGGCACTGCTGGAGACGCCGGCCGCCCGCGCGACGTCTGAAATGGTGACCTTGGCCTTACCCATACTGCCTCCTACGACGTAAATCAAACGGTTAAGTTCATTTAATCATGCCATACCATTTCCGACTCCGGCGTTTCCAAGACCGTGAGCGCCGCATCGACTGTGGTCCGAACCGATATCCGATGAACTCGGTCCGGACCAGCAGATCCGCGAGGCCAATGGCGCTCAGCGCTTCAGGTCGTTGGCGCAGCGCAACACGTTTGCCGCAACGAACGCTTGCGGGTCTACCGTGGCATTGCTGGCGATATGCCAGGTCACCGATTCGCCCGGCAGCAAAGTTGCCAGACCACCGTCGATGGAGGCCGCGGAATCGACTTTGTCGGCCATGCAGAACAGGTCACGCACGTAACCCGTGGCTGTGACGGTCAGAGCATAGCCGTCATCCGCCGGCTCCGCACTCGCCTTGAACGGCGTGGGCTCGAGCTTCTGGTCGATGACGTCGGTGCCGTTGTAGATTACGCGGGCAAAGGCGTCGTCGGACGGGGTAGCCACGATAAGCTCGTTCGTCGCATCGCCGAACATGGAGACGTCCGCCGGCAGCGGCAATCCGATATGCCCGACCGCGTCGAGAGTCACGTCGAACGAGGTCGAGGCGAGCGTCTCGCCGGCCAACGTCATGCGGCGCACCGTCCAAGTGCCGGCCCACGGCGCGAGCGTGTCGTTGAGCACGATCAGTTCGAGATGGTCAGGGGCGACGGGGTTGCCTTCCCAGCTCAGGTCCTCGCGGGCCTTGTCGGAGACGCGAGGCTGAATCGTGGCCAGACGCGGCGCGAAGAAGTCGCGGGAGGCGTACCACAGGGGCTTGCGGTGGCCGTCGTAGTCGACTGCGGCCCAGGAGACGACCGGCCAATCGTCGTTGAGCTGCCAGATCAGTGAGCCTGCGTTCACCGGTTCCAGTGAGCGCATATGCTCCACGCCGAAGCGGATGGCCTGCGCCTGCTGCAGCTGGCATGCCCAGTGCCAGTCCTCGATATCGGCCCAGTTGTCGGTGTCGATCAGCCAGTTGCGGGTGCCGTCGGCGTTGTAGCTCACCTCGTCGATGGTGCCCGGTGTCAGATGCGAGCGCATGCCACGGGCGAGCTTATAGTTGCCACCAGAGGCTTTCTGGTGCACGAGCATCTGCTTGCCGAACGGTTCGAGCTTGTCATCATGCACCACGCGGGTGAGCGTGCTGAACGCGGGCGGCGCCTGGTAGCCGAATTCGTCGGCGAAGCGCGGCGTGTAGTCGAGGTACTTGCGGTAGTCCACACGGTTCCACACATCCCAGATGTGCATGGTTCCGTCGATGTCCTTGTTGGCGTCGGTGAACTTGGTGAAGCTCATCGGGGAGCTTGGCAGGTAGACGTGCACCGGGTCGAGTTCGGCCAGCAGGGACGGGAAGAGATCGGCGTAATAGTAGTCGCCCCAGCCCTTTTCTCCGTAGCCGTAGGCGTTGGGTGCCTTGTCGTCGTCGCGCAGGGCCTGCTTGTAGCCCCACCATTCGGAGTAGGCCACATAGTTCTCGTTGGAGCCGTTCCACACGGTCAGGCTGGCGTGGGAACTCAGGCGCGCGATCTGCTCGCGAGCCTCGGCCTCCACTTCGGCGCGGGTGTCGGCGTCTTCCGGGTAGGCAGCGCAGGCGAGCATGAAGTCCTGCCAGACCATGATGCCGGCACGGTCGCACATCGCGTAGAATTCGTCGGCCTCATAGATGCCTCCGCCCCACACACGCACCATGTTCGAGTTGGATTCCACCAGATCGTTGACGCCGCGGCTGTAACGCGCGTCGTCCACCTGGGAGATGAAGGCGGAGTCGGGAATCCAGTTGTAGCCGCGCGCATGCACCGACACGTCGTTGACGTAGATCTGGAACGGGCGTCCGGTCTCGTCGGCGGCGGTGTCCACACGCACGGTGCGGAAGCCGACTTCACCGGCCCACTGTGCCTCGCCATGCTCGCCGAGACTCACCTGCACGTCGTACAGCGGCTGGTCACCGTAGCCGCGCGGCCACCACAGTTCCACGTCTGGAATCTCGACGGTAATCGAGCCGCTGTTACACCCTTGGGCGATGACGCCGGCCAGTTCCAAGTTCACATCATGGCCACCGACATGCACCATGAACGGCACAGCCGGCTTAGAAGAGTGCACATCGCCGGGAGACATCAGGCGACCACCACCGGCACGCTCGATGTCCACATTCACAGTCAGCACGCCGGTGCCGTCCGCGCGGACATCCACCAGTGGGCGCACGGACTCGATGCGGGCCTCGTTCCACGAGTCAAGGCCTATCGGACGCCAGATTCCGGCGTTGGCCACGTCGATGCCCCAATCCCACCCGAAGGAGTAGCTGGGCTTACGAATCTGGTTGAAGGCGTGATGCTCGGTGTGTGGATAGTAGCCACGTCGCTGTTCTTCGGTATCGGAAAAGCGCACGGGAGACATGAACACCACGGAAAGCGTGTTCTTGCCGTCGCGCAGGTAGGGGCGCGCATCCCAGCGGTAGGTGCGGTGGAAGTTGCGGGTATTGCCGACGATCAGCCCATTGAGCGACACATAGGCAACGGTGTCGAGTCCATAGGCCACCAGATCATGGCGGTCGTTGCCGTCGTTATGCCAGTCGAATTCGCAGGTGAATCGCCAGTCGATGTCACCGATCCACTGCTGCCTGTTCTCGTTGTCGCCATCGAAGGGATCTTCGATGAGTCCAGCATCGAGCAAGTCGATGGTGGCCTCGCCTGGAACCGTGGCGGGGATGCCGGCAGTGAGCCGGTCACGTAAGGCCTCAGGCGCGAGTTCCGGGTTCAACGCGGTGAACGTCCAACCAGAATTCAGAGGGGTGAAGGTGTGAGGGGTGTAGGTGGTGTGGGTGGTCATAAGAAGTCCTTACATTCACATGTAGGCTCCTCGGCAATCGGGGAGCCTACGAATGGCTAATACGGTGGAGACTACCGTCCAGCGGCCGCAAGTTCCTTGAGTCGACGTTCCGGGTCGGGGGCAGCTCCGATCAGGGTCTTGGTGTACTCCTCCTTCGGGTGGAGAATCACCTCGTCCGCCGGTCCGTGTTCTACGAGCTCGCCCTTGCGCATCACCATGATCTCGTCGGAGAAGTGGCGGGCGGTGGCCATGTCGTGTGTGATGTACAGCACGCCGAGATTTTCCTCGCGCTGCAGGCGAGCCAGCAGGTTCAGTACGCCGAGGCGAATCGAGACGTCCAGCGCGGAGACCGGTTCGTCGGCGATGAGGATGCTGGGCTCGGGGGCCAGGGCGCGGGCGATGGCCACACGTTGGCGTTGACCGCCGGACAGCTCGCCGGGCAACCGGGAGGCGAAATCCTCGCCGGGGGTCAGACGTACACGGTCGAGCAGTTCGATGACACGTTTGTGTACTTCCGCGTTGCTCATACCGGGATGATGGATCTTCATCGGACGAGCAATGTGGTGTTCGACCGTATGGAATGGGTTCAGCGAGGCATACGGATCCTGGAACACCATCTGCACGGTCTTACGGAAGATGTGGTCCGCCTTGCGTCCGTGGTGGTCCACCGGCTTGCCGTCGATGAGAATCTGCCCCTCGGTCGGCACCTCAAGGCCCAGAATCATCTTGGCGATAGTGGACTTGCCGGAGCCGGACTGGCCGACCAAGGCCACCGTCTTACCGGATTCCAACATGAAACTCGCATGGCTGACGGCCGTGAACTTCGTGGTTTTCAGGCCTTCGCGCAGGTCAAACTGCTTGGTGACATCCTTCAATTCAAGCGTGGTCATGATCTCACTCCTTGGTGGCGAACGGCGAGGTACCCATGGCCAGGTCCTCGGAACCGGTGCGAATAAACGAACCACGGTCGCCGGTGAGCGACGGGAAGCTGTCCAGCAGCTTGGCGGTGTATTCGTTCTGGGGATGGGTGTAGAGCTCCATCGCATTGTTCATCTCGACAATCTCGCCCTTGCGCATCACGGCGATGCGGTCGGAGATTTCCAGCAGCAACGGCAGATCATGGGTGATGAAGATGACAGCAAAGCCAAATTCGTCCTTCAGGCGGGTGATTTCGCGCAGAATCTCGCGCTGCACCACCACGTCCAGAGCGGTGGTCGGCTCGTCCATAATCATCACCTGCGGGTCGAGGGCCATTGCCATGGCGATCATCACGCGCTGGCGCATGCCTCCGGACAACTCGTGCGGGTAGGCGTTGAGCCTGTTACGGTCCACACCCACGCGTTCCAATAGCTCGCCGCATTTGTCGAGCCGCTCTTTCTTGCTCATGTCCGGGCGATGAGTGGTGAATACGTCGCCCAACTGGTCCTTGATCTTCTTGACCGGGTTGAGCGAATTCATGGCGCCTTGGAAGACCATTGAAATCTTCTCCCAACGGAACATGCGCAGGTCGTCGCCTTCCAGCGCACGCACATCAATCGGGTAACCTTCGCGCGAGTTGAACACCACACGGCCGGAGGTGACCACGGCTGGCGGCTTAAGTAGACGGTTCACGCCGTAGGCCAACGTGGACTTGCCGCAACCGGATTCGCCGGCCAGGCCGAGCACTTCGCCACGACCAAGCTTGAGGTTGACGTGTTTGACGGCTTGCACGGTTTTCTCAGCTCGGTATTCGACGCAGAAGTCGTCAATCTCCAGCACCGGATCCTGCTCGTATACCGGCGGCAATACGTTGTTCTGAATGGTTTCAATCATGATGCCACGGACTCCTTTGCTGCGACATGGGCAACATTGCCTGCGGGGAATGCGGCGTCGGACTTCGCCTTGCCGGCCTTCTCCTCGAGCTTCCACTTCTTGATCTGGCTGCGGGTGGCGGCCTTGAGCTTCGGGTTGACGATCTCGTCCACGGAGAAGTTGATGAGGGCCAACGCCGCGCCGAACAGTGCGATGCACAGGCCGGAGGGCACGAACCACCACCATGCGCCGAGGATCAGGGCCATGCCGTTCTGAGCGTAGTAAAGCATGGTGCCCCAGGTGTATGAGTCAGTGGCGCCCAAGCCCAGATAGGACAGTCCGGCTTCGCCGAGAATTGCGGCAATCACGGCCTGCATGGCCTGGGATGCGAGCAGCGGAATCAGGTTCGGGAAAATCTCGACGAACAGGATGCGCCACGGCTCCTCACCGGCCACACGGGCGGCCAGCACATAATCACGCGAACGCACGGACATCGTGTAGCCACGCAGCACTCGTGCGGGTCCGGCCCAAGAGGTCAGGGCCAGCACGCCGGCCACAAGGAACGCGGATTTGTTGGGCATGTAGCTGGCGATGACGATCATCAGCGGCAGACCGGGGATGACGAGCATCACGTTGGAGAGCAGCGAGAACGCCTCGTCGGTGGCACCGCCGACGTATGCGCCGAGGATGCCGAAGAAGCTGGAGAGGGCCACGGCCAGGATGCCGACCGTCACGCCGATGAACAGTGATCCTCGGCAGGCGTAGGCCAGCTGGGCGAACACGTCCTGCCCGGTCTGGGTGGTGCCAAGCCAGTGTTCAGCGCTGGGGGCGGTCAGGCCCACATCGCTTACCTTGTTCGGGTCCTGGACGAAGAACGGCACGACGATGGCAAAGAACGCGGTGACGCCGACGATGGTCAGGCCGATGGCCAGCTTTGGAGTCATGGGCGGGAGCATCGAGTCGGCTTTGCTCTTGCGCTTGTTGCCGCTTGGAGCCTGTAGTTCCTTCTTTTCGGCCTCGGTCAGGTTCGAGGCCGTCTTGGATGATATTGCGGTTGACATGATGCCTTTCCTTTCAGCCCTGAGCCCGGGTGCGCGGATCGATCAGGCCGTAGATCAGATCCATGAACAGGTTGGCGCCGAGCACCGAGATGGTGATGATCATGAAGATGCCCTGCATGAGTGCATAGTCGTTATTCTGCACGGCGGTGAGCAGCGCGAAGCCGATGCCGGGGTAGGAGAACACCGATTCGGCAACGATCGAGCCGGCAACCACGAATCCCAGGGAGATCGCAAAGCCGGAAATCGAGGGCAGGATGGCGTTGCGAGCCGCGTAGGAGGTCATGATCTTGAAGCGCGACAGGCCCTTGGCTTCGGCCGTCAGGATGTAGTCCTCGGAGAGGGTGGAGACCATCATGTTGCGCATGCCGAGCATCCAGCCGCCAACCGACGACAGCACGATGGTGATGGCCGGTAGCATGCCATACTTAATCACCGAGGCGATGAATGCCCAACTCCAGCCCGGGGTCACGCTCCAGACGTCATAGCCGCCGAACAGCGGGAAAATCGGGTTCTTCAAGCCGAAGAAGTACAGCAGGATCAGCGCGAGCCAGAAGTACGGGATGGACTGGAACAGCGTGGTGACAGGAATCAGGTTGTCGATCCAGGAACCGCGCTTCCATCCGGCGAGCGTGCCGAGAATCGTGCCGAACACGAAGGCGAGAATCGTGGAGATGCCCACCAGACCGACCGTCCATGGCAGGGTGTCGCCAATCACGGAGGACACAGAATTCGGGAAGTAGGTCACGGAGACACCGAGGTCCCCGCGGAAGATGTTGCCGAAGTAGCTGAGGTACTGCTGCCACATTGGCACCGAGGAATCGGAACCAAGCATCAGCTCGACGGCATGACGGGTGGCCGGAGTCACCTGGCCCTTCTGAGAGAGCTTGGAAATCAGCTGGTCGACGGGATTGCCGGGCATGATGCGCGGCAGGAAGAAGTTGAGTGTGAGCGCGGTCCACAGAGCAATCAGGTAAAATCCCAGTTTTCTCAAGACGTATTTCATGATTTGTCCTTACTGCTTCGGTTCGAGATGCTGCAGGATGATGCCCATATCCCAGGCCTTCCATGCGGCGGGCAGCGCGTACATGTTGTCTTCGGTGGGCCAGCCGGTTACCTTGGAGTCGTTGAATTCGGTGAGCATCGAGTTGATATAGACGGGAATGTACGGCACGTCGTTGGTGATCTCCTGCTGAACGATGGCGTACTGCGCCTTGCGCTCGGCCTCGTCCTCGGTGGCCGCCGCATTGGCGACCGCCTTGTCGACGACCGGGTTTGAGTAGCGGGCGTAGTTCTGACCGCCGGAGGTGTCGCCGACCTTGGCCATGTTGTCAGTGGTGTAACGCGGGCTGTACGTGTAATACGGATCTGAGGTGACGCCGAGTCCAAGCGAGTCAAGCGAAAGCTGGTAGTTGCCCTTCTGCTCGTTTTCGTTCCACTGGTTCCACGCCATCTGGGAGGAGACGATTTCGATGCCGAGTGGCTTGAGCTGCTGCTTCAGGGTGTCGTTGATCAGGATGTAGTCAGACCATCCGGCCACTGTCTGGATGGTCATGCTCAGCTTTTCACCGTTCTTGTAACGGTAGCCGTCCTGGCCCATTTTCCATCCGGCGTCCTCGAGGATCTGCTTGGCTTTGTCCGCGTCGCCGGTTTCCGGTGTGTATTGCAGGCTGTCGTCGGTGATCCATTTGGCGTCGCGGTCCGGCATCAGCATGGTGGGCGAGCCCATAGCTCCCGAGCCGGCGCCGGCAAGGGCGTTGAGCTGGGTGCGATTCATGCCGTAATAAATGGCTTGGCGCACTGCCGTGTCGGTCTGAGGCCCCTTGCACCCGGCTTCGGCGTTCGAACAGGTCATGACCACGGTGGTCAGGCGGGGCGTGTTCACGGCGGAGATGCGCGGGTAGTTCTTGAGCAACATCTTGTAGCTGGGGATGTAGGCGCTCATCCAGTCGACCTGTCCGGCCATCAGCGTGCTGGTGGCTGCGGAGGCGTCGTTCAGGGCCACATAACGCACGCCGTCAATCTTCGGCTTGCCGTTCCAATAGTCCTTAAAAGCCTTGAAGCTGTAGGACTGATTGGTGAACTTATCCAGCTTGAACGATCCGGTGCCGATCGGGTCGGCATTGGTGTAGTTCATCGGGTCCTTGACGTTCTTCCAGATGTGCTCGGGCACGATGGCCTGGCCGCCGAGGATGCCACCCTCCTGCATGTATGCGCCGGTGAACGGCTCATCGAATTCGGTGCCGTCCGCGTTCTTGGTCGGGAAGATCAGTTTGACGTGAGTATCGTCGATGACCTCGGCGGTGCAGGCCGTGCCGTTGGTGTTGAGGGCCGGGGTGTTGTGAATCAGGTTGAAGGTGAAGGCCACGTCTTTGGCGGAGAACGGCTCGCCATCCTGCCACTTGACACCTTTTCGGGTGGTGATGGTCAGCTCGGAGCCGTCTTCGTTCCACTCGTAGCCTGTGGCAAGCATCGGGGTCGGATCCTCATCCGAAGCGAGGTTATACCAGTACAGGGTCTCGTAGATCACGCCCAGCGTGGGACCGAGCGCTGTGGGAGAGAACGGGTTGAAGTTCTCGTTGAACGTGCCGGTCGTTCCGTTGAAGATACTGACCACGGTTCCGTCAGCTGCCGTGTTCGACCCGCCGGAGCAGGCTGAGACAGACATCAGAGAAGCGATGGCGGCCAGCGCTGCAATCGTGCGCCGTATGCCCTTTCTCACTTTCGACGTCATCGTCAATCCTTTCGATTGTTCTTGATTCTCCTTTGCCGGCTTCTTCACCGGCAATCTCCAGCGGTACTGTAACTCAACCGCTTAAGTAATTATGATGATAACTTAAGCGGTTGCGTAAATCAACCATGACTACGTCGCGCGTGTCTTATTGTTGTCACAACTCACACTACGCGCCCTACAGCTTGAAAAAATATTGCAGTTACTTACTTTTACAAAAAAATGTTGCATCAGATTTGTTATCGGATGCAACATTTTCCGTATACGTTATTTCACAGTATTGTACTGAACCACTTAATTATTCAGTCAAGCAGTTGTCACCGCTGCTCCTGAGGGATGGCATGCTCGGCGATCAGCCGCTTGTACCATTTGAAGCTATCCTTCGGGATGCGTTCCTCGGTCTCGTAGTCCGTGTACACGATGCCGAAGCGCTTGGTGTAGCCGAAAGCCCACTCGAAGTTGTCGAGCATGGACCACACGAAGGAGCCACGCAAGTCCACGCCGTCCTCGATGGCCTTGAGCGCCGCTTCGAAGTGCCGCTTCAGGTAGGCGATGCGCTTGGGATCGTGCACGGCCTTGGTGCCATCCGCCTCGATGACAACCCTATCTCCGCCCTCGACCGCGATGCCGTTCTCGGTGATCATCAGCGGAATCTCCGGATAGTTGTTGTGCACGCGCATCAGCAGGTCGTACAGACCCTTCGGGTCGATGTTCCAGCCCATGTCGGTGTGTTCGCCGGGCGTCGGCAGCCAGTCGACGTCGCTGGCACCGGGCGCGGTGGAGGCTGCGGTGGACTGCGGGAACTGCGGGCGATCGCTCATAGCGACCAAGCCGGAGGAATAGTAGTTGATGCCAAGCACGTCCAGCGGCTGGTGGATCTGTTCCAGGTCGCCGTCCTTGACGAACTCCCAATCGCAGATGCCCTTGGTGATGGCGAACAGTTCGTTCGGATAGTAGCCGCGCAGCATCGGGTCGAGCCACACGCGGTTGCCGATCAGGTCGAGACGGTGCACGGCGTCGGCGTCGCCACGGTTAAATTGAAGGTTCAGCGTGACCGACAGTTGCGACTTGGCACCGACTTCGCTGCGCACGGCTTGAGCCATCAGGCCATGGGCCAGATTCAGATGGTGCACAGCCGGGAAGGCTCCGGGGCCGAGGCCCAGACCGGGCGCATGTTCGGTGGCGCCGTAGCTCAGGTAGGAGGAGCACCATGGCTCGTTCAGGGTGGTATAGGTCTCGATGCGGTCGCCCAGGCGGTGGGCCACGACCTTGGCGTAATCGGCCAGCTTGTAGGCGGTGTCGCGGTTCAGCCAACCGTTCTTGTCGCCGAGGTACTGCGGCAGATCCCAATGGTACAGCGTGACCGTGGGCTTGATGCCCTTGGCCAGCAGTGCGTCGACCACGCGCTCGTAATAATCAAGGCCTTCCTCGTTGACCGGGCCGTCTTCGGTCGGCATCACGCGCGGCATGGCCACGGACAGGCGGTAGGAGTCCACGCCGAGGTCGGCAAGCAAATCGATGTCCTTGTGCCACAGATGGTAGGAGTCACAGGCCACATCACCGGTGTTGCCGTTCACGGTTTTGCCGGGCGTGTGGGAGAACGTGTCCCAAATCGATGGCGCGCGGCCGCCCTCGGTGGCGCCGCCTTCGATCTGATACGAGGCCGTGGCCGTACCAAACTGGAATCCTTCGGGAAATGTCATGGTCATATTGCTCCTTTGTCTGGCCATCATCGGTGTGTGGAAGATTACCCTCCACAGCGAGGGAATATGGGTTATATGTCGGGCTCTCACCGTGTCCGCGACACGCGGGTCTTGCATATCTCGGATCGTTGGGCAATAGTGTACCATGAAATCTGAAGCGGTTAAGTCGCTGTGTTGTGTACGGTTTTGGAACCATGTCGAGGAGAACGGACTCACCCCCCCCCCACGCCGACGCCTGCCAGACGGCACCTTTCCGCCAAGACCCGCACCAAGCAAGGAAGCAGCATGCAGCAGATCACTCCCAACAATCCCGTGATTAGGACCATGGGCCGCATCGACATCGACGTCCCGGACCGCCCGGTATGGGTGTTCCCCTACACGCAGGCCACGTTCCGCTGCACCGGCACTTCGGTGGGTGTCCGACTGATCAATCGCCATAACTATGGCGACAGCACACTCGGCGCGGTGATCGATGGCGTGCCTTATCGGGCGCGCATCACCGAGAATGACGCAGAAACCACCGTGATGCTCGCCGAGCATCTGCCGGACATCGGACATGAGGTGGTGGTCTATAAGCGTCAGGACGGCGAGCACTATCTGGAGATTACCGGCTTTCTCATTGACGATCAGGCCCGGGTGTTGCCGCCGGCCACACCTGCTCCCATCCGGCGCATCGAGGTATACGGCGATTCCGTATCGTGCGGCGAACGCAACGAAGCCGCGCTGTACACCGGCAAGGCCGACCCGGATACGGATCTGAGCCCCTACAGCAATTCGTGGTATTCCTATGCGGCCATCACCGCGCGCAATCTCGGAGCGTCAGTGAACATCGTGGCTCAAGGCGGTGCTTCGCTGCTGGACGGCATCGGCTGGTTCTGCGGACCGGATTACGTGGGCATGGAAAGCATCTGGGACCGCATCGAATACAACCCGTTCCTCGGCGGAACCAAGCCATGGGATTTCTCACGCTACACCCCGCAGGTCGTGGTTGTGGCGCTCGGACAGAACGATGCGCATCCAGTCGATTTCATGGCAGCGGACTATCAGGGCGAGCAGTCGGTCCAATGGCGGGCGCGATACGTCGATTTCCTGCGAACGTTGCGAGGCAAGTATCTCCAAGCCACCATCATCTGCGCCACCACCGTACTGCAGCATGACGCCAGTTGGGATCAGGCAATTGATGACGCCGTGCGTGTTGTCTCAACCGGCGACCGCAACAACGGCATCGCCCCGGACCCGAAGGTGCACCACTTCCTGTATTCGCGCAACGGTTCAGCCACGCCCGGTCACCCGCGCATCGCCGAACATCAGGAGATGGCGGACGAGCTCACCGCCTTCATCGAATCCCTCGGCCCTGCGATTTGGGACTGACCACCGTAGGCAACCCATCGGGACCCGCCGCTTACCATCAAGAGAGGAACTCACATGAGCGCATCACCACAGACGGCCACCGGCCCGGCACCCGGCGCCAACGCCAGCGGCGTGGACGAAAGCGCAGCCGAAGCCGCACGGAACAAGCCAATCGGCACCGCCGAGTTTCGGCCTTCCGCCATCTTCTCCCATGACATGGTGCTGCAACGCGGCAAGCCAATCGTATTGTTCGGCACCGGCACGCCTGGACGGCCCGTCGTGACCGTGCTGAGCACGGCAGATGGCAGCGCACTGATTCGCCGTCAATCATCGCGCTCCATCACGGACAGTGTCAGCGCCATCGGATCGATCGCCCCGGACGGCACCTGGATGGTTACGCTACCGCCGCTGGAAGCCGGTGGACCGTATACGCTGACCATCTCCGACCGCACCAGCGTAACGCTTAAGTACTTTAACGTCATGGTCGGCGAAGTATGGATTGCCAGCGGGCAAAGCAACATCGAATTCGAACTGCACAACGACCGTGATGCGGATTCGGCCATCGCCGCATCCGATGATCCGCTGCTGCGCTTCTTCAATGTGCCCAAGTTCGGCGTGGTGGACAGCGAACTTATCGCGGCCGAGAACCAGTCGGCCTGGCGAGCCAGCTCCCCCGATTCCTGCAGCACGATGTCCGCAATCGCCTATTATTTCGCACGCAAACTACGGCGGGACCTGGGACCCGACGTACCGGTCGGTATCGTCGATTGCTATATCGGCGGTACGTCGATCACCTCGTGGATGAGCGAACACATGCTCACCGCCACCGAGGCCGGGCGCGGCTATCTTGACCGCTACCATCAGCAGATCGACGGCAAAACCGATCAGCAGTTCCACGACGAAACCGACTCCTGGCAATGCACCTTCAATGCGTGGAATGAGCAGATCGCCGCCGCACAGGCTGCAGAACCGGACATCACGTGGGATGTGCTCAACGCCCGGTACGGTGAGTGCCCGTGGCCGCCGCCCGTCACCCCGTTCTCCCAATATCACGTCACCGGCGCATTCAACGCGATGGTGCGCCGGTTGGCCCCGTTCTCCACGCGCGGCGTGCTGTGGTATCAAGGCGAAGAGGACGAGCAGCGGTACGCCTCGTATCGCGAACTGCTGGGTTGCATGATCGGTGAATGGCGGACGTTGTGGAGCCGGCGCGCAGGCGGCGATTTCAGTGATAGCTACGATGTGGGGCGGATAGTCGCCGATGATGCCGCGCGCGGCCACGGTGCCGAACCAATCGCCGACACACCTGCCGCATCGGTCGGAAACGAGGCGGAACTGCCGTTCATCATCGTGCAATTGCCACGTTGGATCGATCAGAAGGAATACAACAGCGGCATTGATCGCATGTTCTGGCCTCATATCCGCGAAGCACAAGCTGATGCAGCACGTATCATTCCCGACGTGTATCTGGCGGTCACGTTCGATACCGGCGAGTTCAACAACATCCATCCGACCGACAAACGTCCGGTTGGTGAGCGCATTGCGCTGCAAGCCGAAGCCCATGTCTATGGTCTTCCCGTCCACGCCGATGGTCCCGCATTCGTTTCGCTGGCATCCGCCGGCGAAATGGCCGATGAGCTGCAGGTGCGTTTTGACAACGCCGACGGCCTGCATTTCGGACCGTGGTCTGGGAGCGACGATGTCGGTCACCTACCGGCAGTCCACTCGTCTGAATCCGGGGAAACAGAACCCTTGTGGACCGTGAATCGATGCGACGCGGCGGCTTCCGGCTTCGAAATCGCTGGATCGGACGGCATCTATCACCGTGCGGACGCACGGATCGAGGCCGATACCGTGGTGCTTCATGCCGACGCGGTATCGCATCCGATCTGCGCACGTTACGGCTGGTTCAGTTGGGGCCCGGCACCGCTGTTCAACGCTTTTGGCCTGCCTGCGGCCCCATTCCGAATTCACAAGTAGCTTCGCTGATGGCGCCTTACTGCACTGCCGGCAAGCGCACGGTCAGCTCGACCGGATTACCGTCCCATTGGGCCGACATCTCCCCCGCGTCAAGCATCAGTCCACCCACCTTGAGCAGGTGTCTTTCCTCGATGCCGGTACATCGCAGCAATGCCTCGACGCGCAGCACCAGCTCATCCAATTCGACCGGCTTGACCATGTAATCATCCACACCGGTATGGAAACCGTGCTTCTTCGAAGCCATGTCGTCACGCGCAGTCACGAAGATAATCGGCAGATGATCATCCATTTGCCGCAGTTTCGCCGCGAACTCGACCCCATCGAGGCCGGGTATCATAATGTCCGAAATCACGAGGTCGATGATTCGCCCATGTATCGCCGTATACGCCTCGTTGACCGACAGACACCCGTACACCGTGTACCCCGCGTCACGCAGATACATGCACATGATGTCGTTGAGTTCCTTCTCGTCCTCCACGACCATGATGGTTGCCATATCCATCCCCTTCCACTTCCTCAAAGGTTCAATATATTTCAGGTTGCTCCAGCGTCTTGCTCTCGCTGCCATCAGTACTATCAGCGGCACCACCGGTGTCGTCGCCGCGCATCAACAGGGAGTTCGCACGCCGGCATACGTCGAAGTTCACACCATGCAGATGGTCGATTGCCGGCTCGTTGCGCTCGGTCATGATCTTGCATATCCGCTTGGCGAGAGGCCCTGCACCGAGCCAGCAGAGGAAACCCGGGATCGCCAGCGCGACCATCAGGGCCATCAGTCCGCCCAGATACGAGAACGTCAGATTCACCATTTGCACGGCATTTTGCACCAAATTCCTACTTTAAAATTCGGTATTTTGCACCAAAACCATGTTCTGAAATGCGGAATTTTGCACATACAAGGCAGAAAATGTTACTCTCGTAAGGGATTCGGAAAGGAACTGCCATGCTTGAGCGCAAAATCTCGGACGATCTGCTGGAATGGAAGCGGAACGGCACTGGCAAAGCACTGCTGCTGACCGGCGCCCGTCAAGTCGGCAAGAGCTACGCAGTACGCGAGTTCGCCAAACACGAATACACCCATTACCTTGAAATCAACCTGTACGAGAACAAGCAAGCAGCCAAAGCGCTCGCATCTGCGAACGACGTGCAGGAGTTCATCAGCCGTCTGACCTTGTTTTCACCTTCG
This sequence comes from Bifidobacterium sp. M3-N-101, assembly GCF_023656805.1. NCBI lineage: Bacteria > Bacillati > Actinomycetota > Actinomycetes > Bifidobacteriales > Bifidobacteriaceae > Bifidobacterium > Bifidobacterium sp. M3-N-101. Next base: position 12,564 of record NZ_JAMOKQ010000004.1, on the reverse strand, counting down.
ACGCTCATCCCCGGCGATACACTGGTTTTCATCGACGAGGTGCAAGAAGCACCGGACGTGATGACCATGGTCAAGTTTCTGATGGCTGACGGCCGTTTCGATTACGTATTCTCCGGCTCCATGCTTGGCACCGAGTTCAAGGGAGTACGCTCCTACCCCGTTGGCTCGGTCATCGAAAAAACCATGCGTCCCATGGATTTCGAGGAATTCTGTTGGGCCATCGGCGTACAGAAGACGACACTTGAAAGCATCCGAGAATCCTGCCAGTCGGCCACGCCAATCGATCAATACATTCACGATGCGATGATGACGAACTTCCGCACCTATCTGGTAGTCGGCGGTATGCCGGAAGTCGTGCAGCGTTTTCTGGACACCAAGGGTGATTTGGCGGCTGTTCGCGCGGTGCAGAACGAGTTGAACCGTCAATATCGCCACGATATTTCGCAGTACGCGGGCAGTCGCGCTTTGCAGGTGCAGGAGATCTTCGATCAACTTCCCGCCCAGCTCATTGACGGCAACGGCAGATTCGCCGTTTCCTCCATCAGCCCCGGCGCCCGATACGACCGCAACCAAAAGGATTTCCTCTGGCTCGTCGATGCAGGTGTGGCACTGAAAACCAACTGCATCACCGAACCGAAATCACCACTGAAGCGCACCTCGCAGTCGCCGAAGTTCAAACTGTACCAGTCTGATACCGGTATGCTCATGGCGCGATATCCGCAGCCAACCGCTCAGGCCGCATATCTCGATGATTCATCCCCGAACCTGGGCGCCATCTACGAGAACGTAATCGCTCAGGAGCTGACGGCACAGGGCATTCCGCTGTATTACTACATGGCGAAGAAACATGGCGAAGTCGATTTCATCGCCGACACAAACGCCGATTCCGTGATGCCGTTCGAGGTCAAGTCGGGGCGAAGCTACCGCACGCACGCCGCCATCGACGCCGTATTGGCCAATGCCGAATATCGCGTCTCGCAGGGCGTGGTGTTGTCCCGCTCCAATATCGTGCAGGACGGCAGAACAACCTATCTTCCGCTGTATGCCACGTACTGCTTGCGAGATGTCTGCAATCTTGCCTCACCCTCGACCGTCAGCACCATCGGCGACTTTTCGCTGACGGTGCACCCCGTGTAGGCTTCGCATCGGCGCAACCTGGCTCAAGCCGTTTGCCACGTACGGCGCCTTCGGCATCACTGACGAGACCCTCGCTCAGGCCACCGAGCAGTACAAGGCGTTACTCGCCAAGTAGTCGTTTTCAGCGAACAGTTCTCAATAAGAAACATGTGAGCCTTTATCTCGGCAAACCAAACAAGGGGATGCCTGAAACGTTGCAATTCCGGGCATCCCCTTGATGTTCGATTGTGTGGTTTTGGGCGAATTGCTCACACGGTTCTTAACGAGAACCGTTCTCTGCGCGCCCGACCCTAGAACCGAATCAGCGCCTTGATCACCTTGCGCTGATCCATCGCCTCATAGGCGTCCTGAATATGGTCGAGGTCGTACTCGGCGGTGAACACGCGGCCGGGGTTGATCTCGCCCTTGAGCACCGCGTCCAGCAGACCCTCATCAAGGTCATAGTGGCGTACGGGAGCCGGGCCGCCCTTGATACCGATGTTGCCGTAGAACGTGCCTTCGGCGCTGATCTCCACATCGTGCGGCAGGCCCACACGGCCAATCACGCCACCACGGCGAATCAGGCCAATCGCCGTGTCGAAGGACTGCTTGGAGCCCACGCATTCGAGAACTGCGTCCGCACCGTAACCGCCGGTCATCTCCAGCACCTTGTCGATGGCGGCCTGGTCACGCTCCGGCACGATATCAGTCGCACCAAATTCGCGAGCGAGCGCCGCGCGATCCTCGTGACGGCTCATGGCAATAATGCGCGTGGCACCGCGCATCTTAGCGGCAATCACACCGCACAGGCCGACTGCACCATCGCCCATGACCACGGCGGTGTCACCAAGCTTGACCTCGGCAGAAGCCGCCGCGTGATAACCGGTGGACATCACATCGGAAATGGTCAGCAGCGATGCGAGCTGCTCATCGGAATAATCTTCCGGTGAACCGGGCACCTTGACCACGGTGCCGTCCGCCTCGGGCACACGCAGGTATTCGGCCTGACAAGCGGAGAAGTAGCCGCCGTGCGGGCACACGGATTCGAAGCCGGCCTTGCATACCGGGCACTTGCCGCAGCTGTACGGGAATGGCACGACCACGAAATCACCTGGCTTAACGGATGCGACCGCCGCGCCAACCTCTTCGACCACACCGATGGACTCGTGACCCACCTGGCTGTGCGCGGCCTGTCCGCTCAGCCCACGGAAGAACCACAAATCAGAGCCACACACGCACGTGCGCACCACACGGATCACGATGTCATCATCCTGTTCAAGCGTCGCCTTCGGCACTTCTTCCACGGCCATCTTGCCAGGCTCCACGAAAATCGCGGCTTTCATCATTTCGGTCATGTCAATCACTCCTTTGTTGGGAATATCTGTCTATTGTCGTTTATTGTTTGACGTCGGTTTGCAGGCGCTTCACCTGTTCGATGATGTTCCGGTTTTCTTCGATGAGCTGCTGCGCCTCCTCGTCGCGCCCCTCAGCCTTAGCCCGCCAGTACAGTGTCTTGAACGATACGTACGCCTGCTGCATTCGAATGGATTCGGCTTTGGCAGCGAGACGCAGGGCCTAGGCGCGATGCCCCGAACTCGGGTCGCGAGTGATGGGGGCGATAATGCCGATCTGCTCGTAGTAGCGCAGCGTGGACTCCGGAAGCCTGGAAATCATCGACGCCTCGCGAATCGTATGCCATGCGGTCGTTGTGCTCATATCGACAACTCTAAAAACCTCAAGTACTTGAAGTAAAACGGCGACACACCCATGGATGTCTTCTGCACGAGTAGGCTGGGATTCGGCGATGGGACCCGCCTGAACTTGTTTCGAACCGCACACTGCTGATAGTTCCTACACACGATTTGACATTGCATGAAATCGTTGTGTCTTCAGCAGGATTCAGCGGTTTCAGGAAAGGCTACTATGGGTTCGCAATCCCCATTCGCAGGCGCCCGGCCGATTACGCACACGGCCACTCCCCCGGCGCGCAAGCTCCCCGATATTCATCTTGATATTGTGTTGGTCGTCTTCTGCGGCGGCACTATTGGCACCGCGATTCGCTATGCGTTCGCGCAGATTCCCGCGGCTGGCAGCTTCCACACCGGCACGTTTGTGGCCAACATGCTGGCTTGCTTCTGCTATGCAGGGCTGACCGCTTACTTGGCCGGCGCTTCCCGGTTCGGTGCACGTTCCAAAGAACTTGCCAGTCGCGGACTCGGCATGGGCGTATGCGGTGGTTTGTCTACGATGTCGACACTCGCGCTGGAAGGTTTTGCCGCAATCCGCGACGGTCAGGTGGCGGTCGGCATTGCCTATCTACTGGTGACGTTCGCGCTGGGTCTGGTTTGTGCGTCTGCCGGCGTGTGGACAGGAACGCATCTGGCCGGCTCCTCGAACGTATCCGCCGAAGCGTCCGCTGATACGAATGCCGCTACGACCAGCAAGGGAGGTAAGGCGTGATGACCGTATTCCTACCAATCTTGGTCTGCCTGTGCGGCGGCGTAGGCGCCTCCTGCCGCTATCTGCTTGACGTGACCATCAAAACGTACTGGCGGCGCGCATTCCCACTTTCCACGTTCACCATCAATCTCATCGCCGGATTCCTAGCCGGTTTGGTCGCGGCGCTGGCCCTCGGCGGGACACTTGATGAACCATGGCGGCTAGTGCTGGCCACCGGTTTCCTCGGCGGCTTCTCCACATTCTCGACCGCAATCAACGAAATGGTGACGCTCTTCCGTAAACACCGCTACCCCACCGCAGCGGCCTATCTGGTGCTGTCGCTGAGTGTGCCGGTCGTTGCTGCGGCCTGCGGTTTTCTCGTCTGACCGCCACGCCGATTCCTGACGCGGTCAGCGGCATCATTGCGAGGTCGAACGTCACAGGTACATCCGGGAGGTATATGGGCATGGCGAACAATGGAGCGGATGTGAAGCCGAATCAAGGTGTGGGCGCCACAAATACCTCGACCACAACGAATACTGCGGAAAATACCGTGGGCACGGCAACCCCGAAGCGAAATGGACTCGCCGTGTTGGGCAAGCATATGAGTGTTTCCGCCACACAGACCATTGTGGAGTATGCGACGTTCGCCATTCTGCACTTGATCGGCGTACCCTCACAGATCGCCAACGGCATCGCCGTGGTGTGTTCGGCGACCTACAACTTCGTGATGAACCGCAACGTGACATTCAAATCGTCCAGCAACTTCACCCGTTCCGTGGCGCTGTTCGTGCTGCTATGGGGCTGGTTCGCTGTGGCGTTCGTAATCATGGTGGTAATCGCCTTCGCCATCATCGGCATGCAACGTGCGATGTCCTCAACGACTAGGCAGAACACTCATGGCAATCATCACGACAACATCCTCAGTCAACGCGGATACCATCGCGCCGACTGATTGCACCGACATATCACGACAACGAATAGGAGGCATATGACTCATTCATATGCCTCCTATTCGTATTTCAGAACACTTATCAGATCAGAAGAACAGCACCGCGACGCCCGCCGCGAAGCACATGAGCAGAATCGAAGTCAGGAAGCTGGCGAGCATCGGCTTCTTACCCTTGGAAGCAATGGCCTTGAAGTTCACGTTGATGCCGAGCGCGGCCATGGCCATGCCGAGCACGATGTACGCGAAGTCCACGAGCTGCGGGGTGATGAAGGCGATGAACGGCACGAAAGTGCCGATGATCGAAGCGCCGATAAAGCCGAGCATGAACCACGGGAAGGCCACGGTCTTCTTGCCGGTGTTCTCCACCTCAGAGTGCTTCTTCTCCCACCAGATAGCGATAATGATGGCGGCAAACACGAGCATGAGCACGCGGGAGAGCTTCATGATGGTGGCGATGTCCACCGCGCCGAAAGCGTCGCCGGCGGCGACCGCGTGGGCGATTTCGTGCAGGGAAGCACCGGCGGTGATGCCCAGCTGGTCCTTGGTCATGCCGGTCAGCGGGCCGAGCGCGATCTCCAGCAACGCGAACACAGTACCCATAATGGCTACGATGGCCACGGCCATGGTCACGTCGTTATCCTTCTCGTCCTGCTTGTCCTCAGACACCTTGATGGAACCGGCCAGACCCATGACGGCGGCCGCACCGCAGATGCCGGTGCCACCGGCGGTCAGGATGGCGAGCATCGGGTCGACACCGAGCTTGCGGGCGATGGCATAGCACACGATGATGGTCAGCGTGACGACCACAGCGGCGATCGGCAGACACTTGATGCCCTGCGTGAACAGCACGGCGAGGTTGAGCTTGAAACCGAGCAGGATGATGCCGAGGCGCAGCAGCTTGTTGGAAATCAGGCCAGCGGCGTCCTTGACGCCTGCCTTGCGGCCATCATTGGAACCGACGTAGGCACTGCGGATCGGGAACTGGATGATCATACCGATGAGCAGCGCGATGATAAGCGCGCCGAACAGGCTGAATCCGGGGAACTGCTTGAGCCAGGAGGCGAACAGCGAAGCCAGCAGAGTCAGAACGCCAATGAACAACATGTCAACGGCGGCAATGCGCTTCCACCATTTTGTACAGAACTCTCTCATGGTGTCTATTGAATCTCAAGTGTTTACATCGGTCAAATCATTGCTACCAATACATATCATCGATTTTGCCGATACCACATTCTGGCTCCCCTCTGACGGGAGACAAGGCACTGACTATCCGCGCAACACAGCGATAATCGCTTCCACCAGCTCTCGCTGATCGTGCGTCAGGCCGGATCTCGGCACCAAGGCATAGAAACGGCGCACGAATTCGTCTCCGAGCTTTCGCGCCGGCACTCCAGAAGGCACTGCGGCTTCCGAAATCAGCGACTGCCCAAAGCCGGAAGACAACGCCGCCGCAATCGCGGCATTGCTGGACACCTCCATGGTGCGAGGCGGCAAACCCTGCATGGTTTTGAAATACAAATCCGTGTAATACCGCACACCGGAACCGTGCTCGCGCACCATCCATACGCCGTCTGGTTCTCCCGCCAAGACCAGCCGGTCCTCGCACAGGGTGACACGATCCACCGAATCATTGACGATCGGCTTTTCCACCACGCCCAAATGCACGGCTTTCATGCTTGCTTGGCCAAGAATGGCGTCCGAGTTCATCACCTGCACGGCAAAATCGAACCCATCCATGTTCCGGGCCATGACCGGCAATGCCTTGGGAAGCAATATTGCGGCGGTCGTATGCGAGAACGAGACCGCCAATGGCTCGCGATCCTCCTGCACGCGGGCAATCTGCTCGCGCGTATCACGCCATAATCCATCAATACCAATGGCAGTCTGATACAGCATCCGCCCGGCCTGCGTAGGCGTCACATCGCTTTTCGCATTGCGCACGAACAGCGGAGCCCCGACCATCTGTTCCAATTGGGCGATGCGCGACGACACCGTCGACTGCGACACTTTCAGCTCGTCAGCAGCCAACGTGAACTGGCCCACCTCATATACGGCGACCAGGGTCTCAAGCAATGGGAACATGGTTCAACTGTAACGCCTTATACTTCGCGCATCTGCGCTAATTGCGTCTTTGCCTTGTGGAGTTTGGCGTAAATTTCGTTACGCTGTGCCGGATTCTTAGCACGCTGATGATCTCGCGTAAGTTTGTCAACATCGGCTTCGAGTCGCGCGATCTCGCCATGCTGCACGATGCGTGCATCCAGATTCTCGAAGTCCGTGGTTCCCAAAATCGCTTGCGAGCACAAGGAAGCCCACAGTTCATCAATGGTGGAGCCGGTCAACTCAAGCTGGCACTCCCCTGCCGGCTGCCAGTCGTCTGCATACACGTGATAAATAAGCGTGTGTCCGGCACGCCCCGGCTGTGCACGACGCACCGCGAACGCGCATTCCTCGCGCGTTCTGCCTTCGAACGGCACCTCGCGCACACATGCAAACACAATGCCCGACTTGCGTTGTCCGGCAATAAGTTCGATGACTTCAGAAGGTATTTCAGTGGCTTTAGCCGTAAGTTTAAGACCGATAATCAACACTTCTGGAATAAGTTTGCCATCCGCAAGTCCAGTGTTGGCAGAACGAGCCAGGGCCAGCATGGTGATGGATTCAATCTCATTCACAAACCGCTGCTTAAGCTTGCCGGAAATCGGTGCTTTGCCCACGAACAGAGCCTTCGGCAATATGCCCTTGGCCTCCGGAATCGCCGTGGAAACAGGCAGTCCCAGTGAAATTGCGGATACGGAACCACAGTGAGAAGCCTGTGCACCAGTCATCATCGACCTTCTTTCCCGGCCTGCCATCAGTGTCATACCCTCGCAGTGCAGCAGTCCGTTTATCTATTGGAAAGCAACACTAGCGCATCCAGGCCGGAAGTCGTGGTACATATCCATATCCTGCTGCGGTTATAGGAAATCCCCTCCGAGTTTCCTCGAAGGGGATTTTCTATAACGCTAGTTCAAGCGAAGATTCTTGTCTGATGAAAATCAGGCGAGGATCTTGGTCACACGACCGGAGCCAACGGTGTGGCCACCTTCACGCACAGCGAAGGTCAGGCCTTCCTCCATAGCGATGGGCTGAATCAGCTCAACGGTGAAGGTAGCGTGGTCGCCCGGCTGAACCATCTCGACGCCTTCCGGCAGCTCGATGACGCCGGTGACGTCGGTGGTGCGGAAGTAGAACTGCGGACGGTAGTTGGAGAAGAACGGCGAGTGACGGCCGCCCTCGTCCTTGGTCAGCACGTAGACTTCGCCCTCGAACTTGGTGTGCGGGGTGACGGAGCCCGGCTTGGCCACAACCTGGCCACGCTCGACATCTTCACGACCAAGACCACGCAGCAGCAGACCGGTGTTGTCGCCAGCCTCGCAGGCGTCCATGGTCTTGTGGAAGGTCTCGATGGAGGTGACGGTGGTGGTCTGGGTCGGACGGATACCAACGATCTCGACCGGAGTGTTGACGGCCAGCTGGCCACGCTCAACACGACCGGTGACAACGGTACCACGGCCGGAGATGGTGAAGACGTCCTCGATCGGCATCAGGAACGGCTTGTCGAGGTCGTGGACCGGGGTCGGGATGTAGTCGTCGACGGCGTCCATGAGGTCCTTAACGGACTGGACCCACTTCTCGTGGTCCGGAGCGTCGTCGTGCAGAGCACCGTAAGCGGAGGTGTGGATGACCGGGCAGTCGCGGTCGAAGCCGTTCTCGTCGAGGAGGTCGCGGACCTCTTCTTCGACGAGCTCGATGAGCTCCTCATCCTCAACCATGTCGCACTTGTTCAGGGCGACAAGGATCTTCGGGACGCCCACCTGACGAGCGAGCAGCACGTGCTCGCGGGTCTGAGCCATCGGGCCGTCGGTGGCGGCCACAACGAGGATGGCGCCATCCATCTGGGCAGCACCGGTGATCATGTTCTTCACGAAGTCGGCGTGGCCCGGGCAGTCGACGTGAGCGTAGTGACGCTTCTCGGTCTGGTACTCGATGTGGGCGATGTTGATGGTGATACCGCGGGCGGCCTCTTCCGGAGCAGAATCGATCTGGTTGAAGTCGTACTCCGGGTTGACATCCGGGAACTCCTCGTGCAGCACCTTGGAGATGGCAGCAGTCAGGGTAGTCTTACCGTGATCGACGTGGCCGATGGTACCAATGTTAACGTGCGGCTTAGTACGCTCGTACTTTTCCTTTGCCATTACTTTTGTCCTCCTGGACGTCTCGTGAGTTTCCTGCACCCTTTCGCGCAGGCACTCGCTCTATTCTACTGGGTTTCTGGGTTATGTGCCACTTTGAAGAGCCAGAACCCAGTCAGCGGTACAGAATGTTACCGCTGACTGGCGACACTGGCTACTTCATCGTGAGGCGCGTGTCACTCGCCGCGCTGAGCCTTGATGATCTCCTCGGAGACGCTCTTCGGCACCTCGTCGTAGGAGTCCATCTCCATGGTGAACATGGCGCGGCCCTGGGTCTTGGAACGCAGGTCGCCGATGTAGCCGAACATCTCGGACAGCGGGACCTTGGCGTCGATGACCTTGACGCCGACACCGTCGGTCATGGACTGGATGTTGCCACGACGCTGGTTCAGATCGCCGATGACATCGCCCATGTACTCTTCCGGCGTACGAACTTCGACCTTCATGATCGGTTCGAGGATGACCGGCTTAGCCTTCGGGGCAGCTTCCTTGAAGCACATGGAACCTGCGAGCTTGAAGGCCATTTCGGAGGAATCGACCGGGTGCATCTGACCATCGGTGACGGTGGCCTTGACGCCCACGACCGGGAAGCCGGCGAGGATACCGGACTCCATGGCCTCCTTGACACCAGCCTCGATGGGGCCGATGAATTCGCCGGAGATGTGGCCGCCGGTGACCTTGTTCTCGAACTCGAAGGTCTTGCCCTCGGTGGTGTCGAGCGGCTCGAAGTTCATCAGGACCTTTGCGAACTGGCCGGAACCACCGGTCTGCTTCTTGTGGGTGTAGCCCTGGTCCATGACGGCCTTGCGGATGGTCTCGCGGTAAGCAACCTGCGGCTTGCCCTGGTTGCACTCCACCTTGAACTCGCGACGCATACGGTCGACGATGATGTCGAGCTGGAGCTCGCCCATGCCGGCGATCAGGGTCTGGCCGGACTCTTCGTCGGTCGTGACCTGGAAGGTCGGATCCTCTTCGGCCAGCTTGGACAGGGCGATGCCCATCTTCTCCTGGTCGGCCTTGGTCTTCGGCTCGACGGCCACCTGGATCACAGGATCCGGGAAGGTCATGGAGTCGAGGGTGATCGGATCGTCGATGGCGCACAGGGTGTCACCGGTGGTGACGTTCTTGAGGCCCACGAAGGTGTAGATGTTGCCGGCGTCAGCCTGCTCCATCGGGTTTTCCTTATCGGCGTGCATCTGGAAGATCTTGCCGATACGTTCCTTCTTCTCGCGGGTGGAGTCGAGCACGGAATCGCCGGGCTTGACGGAACCGGAGTACACACGCACGAACACGAGCTTGCCGTAGAACGGGTGGGTGGAGATCTTGAAGACCAGAGCCGAGAACGGATCGGTCTTGACCGGCTTGCGGTCGATCTCGACGGACTCATCGCCAGGCTTGTAGCCCTTGATGGCCGGCACGTCCTCCGGGGACGGCAGGTAATCGACGACGCCGTCCAGCATAGGCTGAACGCCCTTGTCCTTGAAGGCGGAACCGCAGAAGATCGGGAAGGCTTCCTTGGCGATGGTGAGCTTGCGCACGCCAGCGCGGATGTCTTCCTTGGACAGGTCGCCGTCCTCGAAGAACTTGTTCATGAGCTCGTCGTCGGCTTCGGCAGCGGCTTCCACGAGCTTCTCGTGGTATTCCTGGGCCTTGTCCTTGAGGTCGTCCGGGATCTCGGTGGTGTCGTACTTGGCGCCGAGCTCCTCGGTGCCGTTCCACACGTAGGCCTGCATCTCAACCAGGTCGACAACGCCAGTGAAGTCGTTCTCGGAACCGATCGGCAGCTGCATCACGATCGGAGTAGCGCCCAGCTTCTCCTTGATGGTGTCGACGGAGTAGTAGAAGTTCGCGCCGAGCTTGTCCATCTTGTTGATGAAGCAGATACGCGGAACGCCGTACTTGTCAGCCTGACGCCACACGGTCTCGGACTGCGGCTCCACGCCTTCCTTGCCGTCGAACACGGCAACGGCGCCATCGAGCACACGCAGGGAGCGCTCCACCTCGGCCGTGAAGTCCACGTGGCCAGGGGTATCGATGATGTTGATCTGGAACTTGCCCTTGGTGTCGTGGGACTGACGGCTCCAGAAGCAGGTGGTAGCAGCGGACTGGATGGTGATACCACGTTCCTGCTCCTGCGCCATGAAGTCCATGGTGGAGGCGCCGTCGTGGGTCTCGCCGATCTTGTAGTTCTTACCGGTGTAGAACAGAATACGCTCGGTAGTGGTGGTCTTGCCGGCATCGATGTGGGCCATGATGCCGATATTGCGGACGTCGTGGAGGTCCGAAATCTCTTCAGCCATCGTTTTTCCTTAGCTTTCTTAGGGGGCTTAAGACTACCAGCGGTAGTGAGCGAAGGCCTTGTTGGCCTCAGCCATCTTGTGGGTGTCCTCGCGACGCTTGACGGAAGCGCCGAGACCGTTGGAGGCATCGAGGATCTCGTTGGCGAGACGCTCGGCCATGGTCTTCTCACGACGGGCGCGGGAGAAATCGGTCAGCCAGCGCAGCGACAGGGTGTTGGCGCGGTTCGGCTTGACCTCGACCGGCACCTGGTAGGTAGCGCCACCGACACGGCGGGAGCGAACCTCGAGGGACGGACGGATGTTGTCCAGGGCGCGCTTGAGCACAGCCACCGGCTCCTGGTCGGACTTCTCCTTGACCATATCGAGCGCAGAGTACACGATGTCCTCGGCGATCGACTTCTTGCCGTCAAGCAGAATCTTGTTGATGAGCTGCGCCACCACGGTGGAACCGTAGATCGGATCGGGCAGCACGACGTGCTTCTTGGAAGGTCCCTTACGTGACATATCTCTTACTTCGCCTTCTTTGCTCCATACAGGGAACGACCCTGCTTACGGTCCTTGACACCCTGGGTATCGAGCGCACCACGCACGATGTGGTAACGCACACCCGGCAGATCCTTCACACGGCCGCCGCGCACGAGCACGATGGAGTGCTCCTGCAGGTTGTGGCCCTCGCCCGGAATGTAGGCGGTGACTTCGATGCCCGAGGACAGACGCACACGGGCGACCTTACGCAGAGCCGAGTTCGGCTTCTTCGGGGTGGTGGTGTAAACACGGGTGCACACGCCACGACGCAGCGGGCTTCCCTTCAGGGCCAAAGTCTTGGACTTCTTCGGCTTTGCCTGACGTCCCTTACGGACGAGCTGTTCAATAGTAGGCAACTTGAATTCTCCGATTCAGTGGTTTCTCTTGCTTTCGTGTGACCGCCGCACTGCGCCACACTTCTCAGCTCTCCGGACGCTCGTCTGCTGACGGCATCCGACGAATCGGAAAAGATAGCCCAGTCCACCGGCCCGATGGCCTTCTCCCCTCCCGTCGGCGCATTGCTGCGTGCGATCAGCGGTTTGAAGGATATCCCAGCGTGCACACCTATTACATAAGGCATGCCGTTGGCACACACAAATATCAATACTACGATTTCGCCGGACAACGACGCGCCGGAGAGTATTTGCCCCACACTCTGCCTCACACAGCAGGTGCCCCCGCGGAGACTATGTCGCACGGGGGCACCGCCAAGGAGGTTCAGCTATCCATCATTCACCACATACCAACTGTGTTATCTAGCACGTCCATGTGCTCTTCCATATCCAATGGGAACATCCATTTGCGGCCCGGCCTCTTTGCCGTATCACCTTGCCGTTTCCTCACTTATAGTATAGCAAAACCGCCCCTGCGAAACCCCGTTGTCTAAATGAAAGTGCAACACCCGTTAGATTGGAAATTGCCTAGAAAACCAGTCCGAAGGGATGTCGCACCTATGGGAGAAGTATATTCGCACCTGTCGGAAGAGGAACGCCAGGTC